>JBBRRM010000062.1:0-10934 GCA_038275915.1 Nitrospirales bacterium | reverse complement strand
GCGCACGGTGTGCATCACCTTCGCGACCAACAGCGTTCGGTCGTAGTAGGGCTCGATGGTCACACCAGGGGGAAGGGTCGCTTCAATCTCTCTCACTCGGGTTTTGACCCGCTCGACAACTTGCTGCGCATTCTCGCCCGCCAACATCTGGACCATGCCGATGACGGTTTCGCCCTCTCCCATCGCAGTCGCAGCGCCGATGCGGAGGGCCGATGCCTCCTTCACCTCCGCGAGGTCTGAAATGTATATCGGCACTCCTCCGGGGCCGTGCGCCACCACGATCCTCGCGAGGTCGGCCACCTGCGTCGCCAAGGCTTCACCGCGAATGAGCAATTGCTCGCGTTGACGCTCGATATAGCCGCCGCCGGCGATGGCGTTGTTGCGTTCGAGCGCCTCAAACACGTGCCGAATCGAGAGATTGAAGGACTGGAGCTTCGCTGGCTCCACCACGACTTGGAACTGTTGCGGTTCTCCTCCCCAAATGTTGACTTCCACCACGCCCGGCACCGCCCGCAGCCGCATTCCGATATCCCACTCAAGAAGCGTTCTAAGGGCCATGGGGCTGTAGCCCTTTCCTTTTAGCGTGAATTGATAGACTTCGCCCAATCCGGTCGTCAGCGGTCCCACGATCGGACGGCCATACTCGACCGGAATCCGTTCCATCGCGCGGGTCAGCCGTTCGGAGACCAACTGTCTCGCGCGGTAGATGTCCATCTGATCATCGAAGATTGCGGTGACAGCCGAGAGCCCATAGCGCGACACAGATCGAAGCTCGCGGAGGGCAGGCAATCCGCTCAGGGAGGCTTCGATCGGAAACGTGATGAACTGTTCCACCTCGACCGGACCGAGTGCCGGTGAGCGGGTCAGGATTTGGACCTGGACCGGCGTCAGATCCGGCATGGCGTCGACGGTGAGGTGCTTGAAGGACCAGAGGCCGATGACGATGACAAGACTCATCGCCACCAGGGTGAAAAACCGGTAGCGCAGCGAGAGGGTGAAGAGCCTTACCATCTTACCCTCCATCTCCGGATCCGATGTGTTCTTTGAGTAAAACGTTCTTCAGATCAAAGACACCGTCGACCACCACCTGCTCCCCCCCTATCAGGCCTTTCTGCACTTCCACCAAGCCCCCGCCTTCACGGCCGACTTGGATCGGGACGAAGGCATAGCCAGTCCCCCGCTGAACGAAGACGCCACGCACGTTGTCCACCATCGTCAGAGCCGACAAGGGGACCGCCAAGGTTGGCGGACTCGCGATCGCCAGCTGAACATCCACATACTCCCGTGGCTTCAGGCGCTGCTGCTGGTTCGCGACCTCGAACCGGACCCGGATCGTGCGAGTCGTCTCGTCGGCTATCGGCGCAAGATACGTGAGCGGAGCCGTGACCGGCTCACCGCCCTTCGGCAGGATCGTCCCGACGTCTCCTTCCTTGAACTTTCTGGCCTGTTCGATCGGCAAATTCGCAAAGACCCAGACCCGGCTCGTGTCGACGATTTCGAACAATTCATTGCCGGGAGCGACTCCCTGCCCCCGCACAACATTTTGCGCAACCACCGTCCCGGCAATCGGCGAGGTGAGGGTATAGCGATGGCCCTCCTGGTGGCTTCCATGCTCAAGCTCACGTAATTCACCTGCCGTCATGCCCATATTCAGAAGCTTCTCACGGACATGCTGATGACGGGCCTGCGCTTCAATATTCAGGCCTCGTTCTTCGACCAGTCGGCGCTCCGTCACGATCCGATCAGCCCACAACTTCTCAGTCCGTCGATAGCCGCTTTCGGCCACATCCGCCTGGGCCTTCGTCACGAGATACTCTTGGACCAATTCATCTAAACGCAGACTCTCAATGGCTAATAATGGCTGACCTCGACGCACACGATCGCCCAACTGGACATGGATCGAGTGCACCTGTCCTTCAATCCTGGATGTAATCTTGGCGACCTGCTTCAGATCGAGCGCAACTTCGCCCGGCGCTGTGACGACTTCTGGAACTACCTGCAGCGCGACCGTGTCCATCCGTAATCGATTCCGCACGGATGTCGGAGCCTGAATGGTGGTGGTGACGCGAGGAGTATCCGACTTCGTGGTCCCTTTCGCGGGAAGCGCCGCCGGCTCCTTCCCTCGGTCTCCGCAGGCCGTGACGAACAGGAGCAGCGCGAGCACACACGATCCGGTCTCTGTGGTCCAACTGGTTCTCATGATCAGACTCCTTCTGAATCGTCAGATCCCACCGGCAGCACGCTCAAGCCGGGCGAGGGCAATGGAGAGGTCCGCACGCGCCTGAACGTACTCAAGTAACGTTTGCCTATATACGCGTTGTGAATCGAGCACATCCAAGAGACTGGCGGCTCCTTGCTGGAAACTGACGCGTGCGACCCGTAAGGTTTGCTCGGCTTGCTTCAGTAAACCCGTTTCGAATACCTGGAGTTGCTCGTTCGCCGTGCGGACATCCTGTACATGCTGTGTGATGGCTTGGGTAATTTCATTCCTGGCGCGCAGCCGCTCGGCTTCGGCGCGATGTCTCGCCCCCAGCGCGCTCTCAATCTCTCCCTGACGCTGGTACCAGAGCGGAAGTGGAACGCTGAGCCCTGCGACAACCGACTCATCTCCTGCTTCCCGATGGTAGCTGCCTTGCACCGTGACGTTGGGAATCCTCGACTCGCGTTCGAGTGTGGCGCTGAACTGCGCCTGTTCGACAAGCTTGCTGAGCCGGCGGAGGGTTGGATGTTGTTCCATGGCATGGGCAGCAAGAGCCTCCGGGTCGAGACCCTGTTGGAGCGGTTCGAAATCACCCTGAATAGAGAATTGTCTGCCCAATGTTCCGGCCGTCACCATATCAAGCTTGGCCCTCGCCACCACTAAGGCACTCCTGGTACGCGCCACTTCCTTCGTCGCTTTCTGAACCTCGACGGTGGCCTTCATCGTTTCAAAAGGTGTGGCGTCTCCCGCGGCCATACGCGCCTTCACGGTTCGAAGGACTTCTTCGACCATCGTCAGGCTTTGGCCGGCCAATTCAGTATCCCGTTGAGCGAGCAACACCAAATAAAAGGCGACCTTTGCGTCGGCAATCACGTTGAGGCGTGTTTCCTCCATCGCGGCGCTGGCCCCTGCCGCTCCTGCATCCGCAGCCTGCTGCCTGGCGCGGCGCTTTCCTTGCCACTCCAGCGGCTGTTCGACTGTCACCGTTCGCTCAGTGATCTTCACCCCGGTGCTCGGGTCGCGAATACTGCCTCGCCCTGCCGCTCCCGAAATCGAAGGATTGAGATAGGCGCCGGCTGCGACTTGTTGCCCGCGGCTTTGCCGTATATACGCTTGAGCCCCTGTCATTGTGGGATTATGTTCGAGTGCCAGTTCGAGAACGGTATCCAGTGTATAGGTGGATTGAGTTTCGGCGGCGGCCGCAGCCGCGTTCGAACTCAGACCAAGAATGTATAGCCCCGATGCGAGGATCCCGAGCCATGTGATTAGGTGACGATTCATTGATTGATCCCTCCTTCGCAGGCAACACGCTCGGATCATCCACAATAAGCCGGTCGGCTACCACGGACGCCCTCGCGATCTCGGAAGATCGACGGTCAGAAATGGGAAGGGCCCCGCTCCTCACCGGCATCTAACGGGCGATACACCTGCGTCACTCGATTGTCGAGAAACGAGAAAATGGATTAGAGGGATTGGGAAGGAGGAGCACGCAGAGGGAGTGCAGTGGAAAGATACAGAATGGTATCTGAGGTGCCTGGTTGCAATGACGCAACCGCAACGGCCCGTTGAGCCGTCGTAGACTCGACGACTGCTAATCCAACGCCCATCAGCCCTGAATCTGGCAGTGGACGATCAAAAGGAGCAGTCAACAGCGAGAATTCAATCTCAGGATGATTGAACGTATGACCGGAATGGGCACGCGCTTGAAGATGCTGATGGCCTGCGTCAGGACAACTCCGATCATGAACCTCGTTCGTGTACTCACACTCAAGGTCCGGGGAGAAAATGGAATGGACAGTGCCGCCGTGAACGTGACTCGCATCCCCATGACGATGATCTGCCTCGGGATGTACGTGGAAGAGTGGAACCATGAGCATCCACAGGGACGCCCACATAAGGACCAGCACTCGAAAATATGATGGCTTGTCGCATATCCGTTTCATTGAGATTTGACCCTAGCACAGTTCCCCTGGTCCATCAATCGACCGACCACTCCCTTCTCGACTTTCCGGAGGGATTGGCGCCGTTAGGAATTCCTGGCCCGTGAATTGATCTGGTTGACTGGGAGGTAGATCGCCGGGAAATGCTCTCCAACAGGCGACTCAAAATCCGTCCAGCAAGGCCGCAGCGAGTGAAGAACCGAGGAGGTACACACCGCACTTCGTGTGGGCCGTTCGCCTCTCGAATAGATCTTGGTGAAAGGAAAAGCCTCTCAGTGCTTCCGACTCCGAGGATCTTCTCGGTACATTGAGGGCCTGAACGATGAGAGAACAAAGCTTGGGAAGAACGCGTCCCGGGTTGCAGGGTCGGGCGGGTGAGAAGTCTGGCTTTTTCAGCAGCCTGTTCGAAATAGAGAGGAAGAGAGCAGCTGTGAGCCGCTCCCTCCCTCCATGTCGGTTCGTTACTTATTCGGCTGCGGTGTATAACGCAGATACGGCTTGACTGTCTTGAAGCCTTTAGGGAAGAGCGTCTTGGCTTCAGCATCATTCACCGCCGGGGTGATGATGCAATCCTCGCCGTCCTTCCAGTTGGCCGGCGTGGCGACCTTGAACTTCGAGGTCAATTGGAGCGAGTCGATCACCCGGAGTAGCTCATCGAAGTTCCGTCCACATGAGGCTGGATAGGTCAAGGTCAGCTTGATCTTTTTATCCGGACCAATCACGAAGACGGAACGGACTGTCATGTTGTCCAGCGCGTTCGGATGGATCATGTCGTAGAGCGTCGCCACCTTCTTCTCCGGATCGGCAATGATCGGATAATTCATCGTCGTCTTTTGCGTCTCATTGATATCGTTGATCCATCCCTTGTGCGAATCCAGCGGATCGACACTGATCGCGATCACTTTCACGCCCCGCTTCTTGAACTCCGGCGTAATCTTGGCCACGGTTCCCAACTCGGTCGTGCAAACGGGGGTATAGTCTTTCGGATGCGAGAAGAGAATCCCCCACCCTCCGCCCAACCACTCATGAAAGTTGATGGTCCCTTCGGTCGTCTCTGCCGTAAAATTCGGAGCCTCATCTCCTAGTCGTAATGCCATGGTAGCCTCCTTATTCAAGCCAATGACTCGACATTGCTCACAGCAATACGATACTGTCATTCTTAGAGGAAGTGCAAGAGGGATTCGGAGACAACATGATGAGCACACAGTATCCGAGAAGTCCAAAGATCCGTTTGGGAGACATCGCCCACCTTGGACGAATCATCGATAAGATTCGGCTCCGTCATGCCGGCCAGATCCAGGACTATAACTACTTGACCGTCGGCTTCGATCGTTATCTTCTCGAATTCCTGGCACTCGACGCCTCTGCATTCGAACAACGGGTGCTCCTTGGGGGAACCGATACGGATCTCTTAGACTGGGTTCGTGTACATATGCAGAACCGGTCTCCGGAAGAGATCGCCCAGTGGAACCGGCGGATCGAAACGAGCGGCCCGATGGATGAGGCAGCAAAAGCGCGATTTCAACAGCGACTCAAAGACATCGCGCAGAAGCGAGGGGTGTCCGTTTCAGCACTCCCACATATCACTACATGGACCGACGTGATTGAGCTTGACGAGGAGCGTCTCTAATCATCCTCTCACCTTCCTCACGAGCCAGCCGTGATCATGAGCCGACTTCTCACCTTCTCATTGCCGGACGCCGCCGAATCAATTTCTTGAAGGAACACTCGTTCCTCCGCCAGCTTCCCTACTTCAATCAACTGGTCACGCACCCATTCCGCCCGGTGACGGGCCAAGTCGCGTAACTCCGTCTCCTCAACCGGAAGCGAGGCAGCCAACTGCTGCTTCATATCCTGCACAGTCAACGGTTTTGCGGGCGTACCTGCCGGTTGAAGAGGCGTCGGGGCTTCGAACTGCTTGCGCCGCTGCTCATACAACTCTGTTACGAGCCGTTGTTCGTCCTCGATCGAGAGAGGATCGTCCTTGACTGCGGCCTTCCCTCGCTCCTGCTGTCGCATGGCCCGTAGTTGTTCATTTAATTTGTTGTCCTTGAGAGCCTCACGGTCGCGAGTGGGATCAGCCGTCCCTGTAATGTCGAGTCTGAGCCCGGGACGTTCCTCAAGAGCCTTAGCCAGCACGTCGATCTTCTTCATCTCTTCGGTTGCCATAGCCGCACTGCCCGGTTGAAACTCGATGAATTGCAACTCCTCTCCATCGCCCCCTCCAGGAATGAGCTTGCTCATCAAGGTGAAGGGTGAGGTCACGAGTTTTGTGAGGAGATTGAGGAGGGTCGAAAGCACGGCCTTGCCATATTTGAAGTCGGGATCGCTCAGATCGCCGCGAATCGGCAAATCGATTTCAATCCGCCCCTTCCGGTCCTGCAGCAAGGCAATCGCCAGTGGAACCGGGAGCGACGTCGCATCCGGACTGTTCGTCTTCTCTCCAAATGTGAGGCGATCCACGACCACGCTGTTTTCCGCTTCGAGTTGCTTCTGAGAAATCTTGTACTTCAGATCCAGGAACAATTTCCCCTTCGACAGGCCATACCCCACATATTTCCCGCTATACGGTCCGCCCGTCGTCAAATCGATGTTCTCGAACGTAATGGCCAGATCGGTGAAGGCCTCTTCGCTCAACGGATTGATCGTCCCAATCACCTTAAGCGACGCAACCCGATCCATCCGGCCGATCAAATTGACTTCAGCCCGCGCGACCTGTTTGGACGACAACCCCTTGATCGTCCCGGTGAGGTCAGAAATCCCTGTACGCACGAACGGCTGAATGCTCTGATCGCTGAATGTGGCTGCCGCTTTGAGTAGCTTCACGGTCCGGATGGTGACGGGAACGGTAGCGCTTTTGGATTTCGACGAAGGCTCAGGCTTCTGATCGGTTGGAGCCGAGGCCGGTTCAGCCGAGGCCAGTTTTGATAGATTCAGACTACCATCTGACTCGACGACGACATGCACGGTCGGCTGCTGGAGAGCGATCTCCTCAATCGACACGGTGGTCGGATCGACGGTCAATTGAACGTGATTGAGGAACAGATTCTTCAACGAAGCTAACTCATCGTCCTGCCCACGGTTGGTGACAGAGAGGGCCGCCACGCCGGCATTCCCATCGAAGGAGAGCAGCGGCGCTTGCGGGTGTTCGACGGCGAGATGAAGCGCCCCATCCACATTCACAACGCCAAATTGCACATCGAGCCGTACCGCCTTCTCGAAATAGGGTTGAAACGGCCTGATTGCGATGTCCTTCATCCCGAGTTGCACATCCGCCCGAAACGGGTTTACCTCCACGGTTCCATCGATCTGAATTCGCCCTGCTCCATTCACATGCATGTCCACATTCAGCGGAAGAGGCCCTTTAAGAGGAATGCGCACATCGTGCGTCCGAATCGTGAGCGAGCCGATCTCGACGTGTGCCGGCGTCTGCAGCATCTGATCTTCGAAATCGATGGCATGATTCTCAATGGCGATCTGCTTGAGCAGGATGGACCATGGCTTCTCGCCTGGAGTCGTTGATGGCTTGGCTTCGACAGGACGGATGGTATCGGTCTCTTCCACTGGCGCAAACATCGTTTGATAATTGATCGACCCATCCGGATTCCTCCAGGTCTTCCAGCGAGCATCTCCTACCAGGATTCTGCCGATCGTCAGGTCGCGTCTCGAGACATCGACCGCGACGTCTTCGACCTTGAGCGTAGGCACAACGATGACCGGGTCGAGTCCTCCTGCTTCCGCGACAGCAAGATTGGCGACCTGCATCTGCGCCTCGGAAATCTGAAAGGTTGGCGGGGTGGTTTGCATATCCACGGTATAGTTTCCTTGGATTCCCACCACCCCGTCGGTCAGATCGAACTGAAACCGGTCGCGGAGATATTGCCAGAGCGTGCGAACCTTCACGCCGGATAACGACAGCTTGCCGGAGGAACGGATTGGCTCAACCGAAAACGTGCCTTCCCAAGCCAACGCTTCTCCTTTCCCAAGCTCCGCTGCAAAAGCATAGGTGTTCTCACCGCCCGGCCGCGTATGAAAGTTCTTGAGTGCGATGTGGATCGGAACGATATCCAGCGAAAATGGCTTCGGCTTGGATTCATCCCGGAATTCAACCGCTCCTTGATCGATCTCGAAGTCGCCGATCTCCACGGCAGGAATCTGGGCCTGTTGTTTATCCGGTGGCGGCGTCGGCTCATTCGGCTGCTCGACGACCGGTATGAGATCGACCAGGTTCAGACGTCCCTCTCGAGACACTTTGGCTGACACATAGGGGAAGGTGAGCCTGATCGTATCGAACACGTAGGCCTGACGAATCAGGGAGCTGGCCTCGAAATTGATAAAGAACTCGTCGAACCCGAGCAAGGCCGACTGATCCGCCTCTTGAATTTCGAAGCCCGTCACCCGGAGCGAAAGAGCAAAGGGATTCAGCTCGACCTCCTTTACGAGGACCGGACGGTGCAGCCGCTCCGACACAGCCGGGAAGAGGAATGCCTTGATGACGTAGGGCAGGAGGAAAAATCCTATGAGGGCATAGGCAACGAAGAGGCTCAGAATAATGACGAGAAGACGGGAGGGGCGAAGCAACCAGCGCATGGATAGAAAACCCTGTGGTGTGCCCGGCTGGAATCGAACCAGCGACCCGCCTTAGCAGAACCACATAAGGAGTATGTGATGGATGATGACAGAGTCCGATTGAGATAGCTATCCCTCGGTCCAACCAACATTTTCTGCTGCCGTCACTGTGATTGAGCGAGATGGAGTTGGACCGGGAAACGGGAGCAAACTCGGGAGCAAACCGGTAGTGAAACCGGGAGTAGAACACGCACACGGAACAAGACTCACCGTCGACTCCCCTCCCGGGTACAGAGGCGGCAACTCATGATCCGATATCTCAATGAGTTGCCTAGGATACCCCTGCTTGGACCTTTCGAGAGATTCCGCACGATTTCGTTCTGTCGAAAGCAATCCTATCATCCACGCGTGATACACCAAATTCTGGCGAAATGGCCAAGGACAATAATGTGTTTCCGTGTGACACCTGCCGGGAATAATGCCATGTTTAAATGTACACGATCATGAGCGCTTAATTTCAATCAGCCCAACTGCCTATCAGGCAGTCCGTACCAGTCCGCACCTGGCAAAAGGAGCTGTGCTAAAAGCGGTGGAGAAGAGAAAAACCAGCCTTGTGTTCATGGCAATGACGTGTGTGTTGGCGAGTGGTTTCTTTGCCCTGGATCTATGGCTCCCGCGAGGGGTGGCAGAAGGAGAGCTCTATGCCGCGCTTGTCGTACTCGCATTCTGGTCCGCCCCCCCACGGTTCTTGCTCCTGGTCACTTCAGGGATGTCGCTATTGATCATGTTGGGCTTCTTCTGGGCTCCGGGGCCACCATCGTGGGTCACCCTCACCAATCGCGGTCTCGGCCTGGTCATCATGTGGGTCATCGCCCTCCTTCTCTTACACAGAAAACAGACACAGGAGGAACTCGAGCAGGGCAGCCTGAAACTCAGAAGCGCCGTCACCGAACTCACGAAGCGCTCCCAGGAACTGACATTGCTCAATGAAATGGCCACTCAGCTCCAAGGTTGCGCCACCAGCGAGGCCGCCTATGCCGTCATCACCACATATGCGAAACAATTATTGCCAGGCAACTCTGGGGCTCTGGGGATTAAGCGTCCTGCGCACAACTATATCGAGATCGTCCAGGAGTGGGGAGAGTCGGGGATCAATAAGCCCGTGTTCGCGCTGGAAGAGTGCTGCGCACTACGACACAACGAGCCCTATGCGGTGGACGATCCTACAGGAGCGGTGGTCTGCCAGCATCTCATCGATCCGCCCCCGACAGGGTATGCCTGTATTCCCATCGTTGCACAGGATGAGGTCTTAGGGGCACTTTTTCTGCAGTCGGTGGTGACAGAATGGAATGACTTCGCCACCGAGGCAGGGAACCTCGGGCAGGAATCGCCCCTGCGCCTTGCGGGTGTGATGGCCCACCAGCTTTCCTTGGCGCTCGCCAATTTACGACTGCGCGACACACTACGGATACAATCCATTCGCGACCCCCTCACCGGCCTCTTTAACCGACGCCACCTGGAGGAGTCTCTGGACTTGGAGCTCCATCGAGCTCAGCGCAGCTCTCTGCCTGTGGCGATCATTCTGCTTGACCTTGATCACTTTAAGCAAATCAATGACACCTTCGGCCACCCTGCCGGGGATGCCGTGTTGCAAGCGGTCGCGCGGGTATTACACCGGCGGTGCCGCGCAGGGGATGTTGCCTGTCGCTTAGGTGGCGAGGAATTTCTGCTGCTCTTACCCGGCAGCTCACTGCCTGTTGCCGTGGATCGAGCAGAAACGATACGTGAAGTCGTCAAGGGTCTACAAGTATCGTACGGTAACCAGATCGTTCCCCCCGTGACCATGTCAGTCGGTGTGGCGACCTTTCCTGAACACGGGGCCACGAGCCATGCTCTGATCCGTGCAGCCGATGCCGCCCTCTACCGCGCAAAGAACGGAGGCCGGAACAGACTCACGGTTGCCGGACGCGCCTAGCCTCGCGTCACCTGTAAGACGACGGTCAAAACAAAAAGGCCCGGCGCTTTTCGGAGTCGAGCCCTCTACTTCAGATCCTGCAATGTTTCGACTGCGCTAGGAGACACCGTTTCCATTGCGCCTCTCACAGTGTTTGCATTGCTCTCGCCTGAAGTACATTCCTTCTATATCTTCGCAATCAAGAGGACTAGGAAAGTCCCCCCAAGGATATCGCCACATTGCTCGGGCCTAGGCTTAGCTAAGTCCTCCT
>JBBRRM010000061.1:0-10961 GCA_038275915.1 Nitrospirales bacterium | reverse complement strand
GACTACTCCGCCGCGCGCCTCGACGATCTCGCGGCCGACGATGCGGTCCACTGCCCAATCTCCGCCTTTGACAAGGACATCCGGTTGCAATGCGACGATCAGGCTTTGGGGATCCGGTTCATTGAATACGATAACATAATCGACACAACCGAGCGCGGCGACCACTTCAGCTCGTTGAGATTCCGACACAATTGGCCGATCCGGCGCCTTGTTCAAGCTTTTGACGGACGCGTCGCTATTCACGGCGACGACAAGCACATTGCCAAGGTCTTTCGCGGCTTGGAGATAGCGGGTATGGCCCACATGCATGAGATCGAAACAGCCATTGGTAAACACGATACGTTTTCCTTGAGCCCGCGCCGCTTGGAGAAGTGGGACGAGCTGATCTCTGGTCACGACTTTCGAAGGCATCGTTGCATCATACCGACTGCGTGCTCGGATGGAAAGAGACTCTAGCAGGGATGTCGAAACAGTCTGCCAGCAGTCTTGGAAGACTGAGGTTCAGGTTAGGGCTTGAGACAGACAATCCGAATCTGAGCTCAACCTCGACCTTAACCTCGTCTTTCTTCGCATGTTGCGGCCTTGCCTGCCCTTGTCTGCTAATGAAGAATTGACTAGACTGCTGGTCTACTACGAATGTTTGAAAGGACGGTAGACATGGCCGACAGTCCGGAGGAGCGAAACGGGAAATCCTATAGTCTCTATACTTCCATCAGGCGATATTTTGAACCGCTGCGGCAACATTGGGATAAATTGTCTGCCGAGGAGCAGGGGGTGGTCATCCAGGAAGTGGAAGCCTTTTTGAATTCGGTTCGTCCGCCTGACAGTCAACGCCACGGATGAGCGTGCCGGGCTACTCTTCCGGAATCCCACCGAGGCGCACAATTCGATTGCCATATCGTTCGATCAGTCCGTCCAGGGCTGCGACAGCCTGAGCCTGTCGTCTCTCAAACAGGTACTCTGTCGCAGGCGCGAGACTGGACAGCGACAGACCTACGAGCCGATAGCCGATGTGCGGGTTGGCCAGGCTGTGGAGCGCTGACCGGATAGCCGGCCACATCGTGGGGTCGTAATTGAGCGGTTGCCGGAACTGCTGCTGTCGAGTGGTGATCCGGAATTGGGCATCCTTCAGCTTGACGGTGAACGATCCCGCCGCCAGTCCCTGCACGCGCAGGTCGTGCGCCAATGTACCGAGAAAACTTCGAATCGTTTGTTCCAGGAAGGCGAGGTCACTGGTGTCGTGCTCGAACGTTGTTTCATGTCCGAGGCTCTTGGATTCTCGATCGACCACGACCGGATCGTGATCGACTCCGCGCGCCACTTCCCGCCATGCGTCAATCCGGTTGCCCCATCTCTGTCGAAGGAACGGCTCGTGCTGCGGATCGAGCAAGTCACCAATGCGCTGCACGCCGAGGGAGTTCAAGATGGCAGCTGACTTAGGACCGATGCCCGGCAGCTCACGTACCGGACGCGCAGCCAGAAATGATGCTTCGATTCCCGGCTCGATCACGGCCAACCCATCTGGCTTGTGGGCATCCGCGGCGACCTTCGCCACGGTCTTGCCGGTAGCGAGTGCGACCGTGCAATGGAGCCCCGTGGCCTGGAAGATGGCCTCCTTCACGCACTGGCCAAGGTGGGATGGGTCGGGATAGAGAGACTGCATGTCCGTCGTGTCGGCGTAAAACTCGTCGATGCTCGTCCATTCGGTGACGGGGAGCAGCCGGCCGGTAACAGCCTGCATCTGTTCATGCAGTCGACGATACAGCTGCCTGTCCGGAGGAACGAGAATGAGCTGGGGGGCAGAGACGTCTGGCTTCACCTGTCGGCATGGCAGAGCGGACGCCGAAAGAACGAGCCGCATAACTTGCTGCAGCAACAATTCCTCGCGGGGAGGATCCACCAACAGCCACCGGTTTGCCCACAAGACTCGGGTCTGCCAGGACGGCCGCTGAAGCGAACATGGCATCGACGTCTCCGAATAGGATCTGGCGAGACCAGCGCATGGATCATCTCCAGGGGAGGTAAGGAGGCTGCGAGAAAACTATTATGGCACAACAGAAGAATGCTCCGGCAGGATGTTCAAAAAGTTCGTTCAGCAAGGCCGCAGCGAGTGAAGGGCCGAGGCGTACCCTCTGGGGTACGTTGAGGGACTGAACGATGCGAGAACGACGCTGGCGGACTTTTTGAGCATCCTGCTAGAACCTAAAGGACAATTGGAATAGCTGCAAGAGCGTCGGAGCGGCTGTGGGAGGAGGAGAAGGCGGCGGCTCGTACTGGACCCCACTCATCGATCCCAATTCTTGTAGTAATCCCCGACAGATACCGCAATGGTGCCGCCGCGGCTGAATCGTTCGTCTCTGACGCCGGTACACTCTACCGCACTGCCGACAGCGCCAGGCAAATCGCGCCAGAGCGAGGACTTCCTTTTGTAAGGAATGATAGATGGTGATCGCCAGCGCGCCATCCCGATTCATCTCAGTCATCTTGCGGAGAAAATCCGGTCCATGATTCGGCCGCCGTTTCAGCGTATCGTACTGCCATTGATGAATCATTTCGTGCGCCAGCGTATTGACGATCTCCTGCTTGCCATACTCGCTCTCCTGGGCAGCCTGTTGGAGCAAGGGAAGGGAGAGGCGAATCTCGCGTTTGGTTGGCGGGCGGAGACCATCCTGGTCCAGCCGTGGACGCGGTCCGCGACGACTCACGAACATGCCGACCGAGGAGGTCAGCCGGCGGCTCCAGACGAGATCGATCGGGGGCAGCAGGCCCGCGAAGTAGCGGCCATTGAGTTCGCTCCACATCTTGGTCAGATGCTGCGAGGTGACTGGAGGGGATTGGCGTGGAGACATGCGAAGGGGTTCATCCTAGTTCTTCGTACACTGCTGCTGCGAGCAACGGCACCATGATTTCGTGGTGGCCGATCAGAGAGTACCCTTTTCCCCCCTTCTGAGTCGGCCGACGCACCACATTAGTGAGCGGGCGATAGTGCGACAGGAAGTCCATGTTCACGGTGGTAATGTGGGTCAGATCATGACCAAGATTGCGCCCCAAGGACACCGCTTTGAGGAAGACTTCTGGCAAAATGACGGCGGAGCCGAGATTAAGATACACGCCTCCCTCCATTCCTGACACGACAGCCGCGAGCCGTCGAAAGTCCAATAGCGAGGTCGCGCCAATGGCGGCTCCGTCTGCTGCAGGATGCATATGGATGATGTCGGTCCCGATGGCAACGTGGACGGTCACCGGAATACCGAGTCGCACGCCGGTCGCAAGGATGCTGGTCTCCCGATGGGGAAATTGCCCCTGACGCCGGTTGATGTAGTGGCCGACGGATTCGCCGAGCCCCTCGCGATCGTGAGCCCCGCGGACGATCGCCTCGTTCAGCATGCGGCCGGTTTCCTCCGCCATCCCGAAGCGTCCCTCATCAATCTCGGCGTCGACTTCCTCGGACGTATGCCCCATAAGCGCCAGCTCGAAATCGTGAATGATCCCGGCGCCGTTCATGGCGACGGCCGACACGATCCCTTGCTGCATGAGGTCCACGAGAATCGGGCTCAATCCGACTTTGACGACGTGGGCGCCGATTCCCACGATGACCGGCCGGCCTTTGCGATGAGCCCTCGCGACGGCTTTGGCGACCGCGCGCAAGGTCTTGACGCCGAGGATATCCGGCAGCGAGCGATAAAATTGGCCGAAGCTGCCTCCACGGCGCCAGGGGCGAGCAAAGTCGGAGATGCGTACCTTGCTGTGACGTTTCTTAAGCGGATACGTCTTGAGATCCGTCACACTAATCGGCGGGATCAGGTTCGGGGTCGTGACGGGGGGTCGCCGCCGGTCAAGAGGCTTTGCCAAGGAGCTGTTCCTCGATGAGTTCACACAGGACGTGGCCGAGCGTGATGTGACTTTCTTGAATGCGGGCGGTGACTGTTGAAGGCACGACGAATGGATATTCCACCAACCCTGCGAGTTTCCCGCCGCCTCCACCGGTCCAGCCTATGGTGGTGAGTCCGCAAGCCCGCGCGGCTTCCACACCCTTCAAGACGTTGACCGAATTGCCGCTGGTGCTGATGGCAATGGCGACGTCGCCTTTCTGCCCATGAGCGCGAACCTGGCGCGCAAAGAGTTCGTCGAAGCCGTAGTCGTTGGAGATGCAGGTGATGGCAGCGATGTCGGTGGCCAGCGCGATGGCCGGGAGCGGAGCACGCTCTCGTTTATACCGTCCGACGAACTCAGCCGCGAGATGGGCTGCATCCGTGGCACTGCCGCCATTGCCGAAGAGCAGCACTTTGTGTCCTTCGCGAAAGGCCGTGGTGATCAGTTTCGCCACCTGTACGATGCGATCGACATGCTCGCGCGCGAACTGTTGCTTGACAGTCGCGCTGTCGGCAAATGCACTGAGGACGAGGTCTTTCATGAGAAGCGATTCTAGGGAACCCTCCGTCCCCTGTCAAACCTGACTCCGCAAGCCGGCTACGGCTTTTTTATTGTGGTGATGGGACCTGTCTGCCGAATGGCGCTCATCGCCAAGGCAATCATGGAGCCGACGTCGGAGACCGTCGCAGGAAGGATCAGCGTATTGGTCGTTTTGGCCAACTCGCCAAATTTGGTGATGTATTGTTCGGCCACCCGCAGTTGGACCGCTTCCTGGCCACCCGGTACTTGGATGGTTTCCGCCACCTTGCGCAATCCTTCCGCGGTCGCCTGTGCAATGGCGAGGATCGCTGCGGCCCCTCCTTCTGCTTCGTTGATCTGTTGCTGCTTCTTTGCCTCGGAGGCTTTGATGACTTGTTGTTTCTCGCCTTCCGCTTGATTGATCGCCGCGTCGCGTTCGCCTTCGGATGTGAGAATCACCGCGCGCTTTTCCCGCTCCGCACGCATCTGCTTCTCCATCGCGTCCAGCACGCCCTTCGGTGGGGTGATGTTCTTGATCTCGTACCGGAGGACTTTGACGCCCCAGGGATCCGAAGCCTTGTCGAGTTCGTTCACCACCTGGACATTGATGTTGGTGCGCTCCTCGAACGTCCGGTCGAGTTCGATCTTGCCGATCTCGCTCCGCAGGGTGGTCTGCGCAAGCTGGATCAGCGCGAAATTATAGTCGCTGATACCATAGGACGCCCGCTGAGGGTTCAGGACCTTGAGGTACAAGATGCCGTCCACCGAGACCTGCACATTATCGCGCGTGATGCAGACCTGCTCGGGAATGTCGATGGCTGTTTCCTTGAGAGAATGTTTGTAGCGGATGCGGTCGATGAAGGGGAGGAGAATATGAAATCCCGCATCCAGTGTGGCGGCGTATTTGCCGAGTCGTTCGACCACAAAGGCGCTCTGCTGGGGCACGACCACGGCGGTCTTGGCGATAATGATCAGCACCAGCAACGCCAGCAACAGCACGACAAAAAGTCCGCCTGACATCGCTACCTCCTCCATCGTCGTGTGCCTTCCAAGTTGTCTTCACTCATTCGGGTGTAATCCAGAGAGTGATCCCTTCGATCCGCTGGACCTTACAACGTTGATTCTTTTTCAAAAGAGCGGGGCCGGCGTTGTGAGCGGTCCACATGGTGCCGCGCAGTTCCGCCTTGCCGGTGCCGCCCGGCAGCAGATCTTCAAGCGGGATGGCGCTTTCGCCCGCCATCGAATCTACGTTCGGCATCTCCTTGTCATGGGTTTTGATCCAGGCCAACAGCGGCCCGCGAAAGACCAGCAGTGAGAGTATCGCGAGCCCCGAAAATAACAGCCATTGGAGCCATTCCGCCTGGACGAGCCCCGCTCCGGCCAGGGTACCCACCGCCAGGGCCGCGAGTCCGAAGAAGAGCATATAAAAGCCCCCGGGCGTGACCATCTCGGCGCCGAGGAGCATGAGACCAGCCAGCATCCAATACCACCAGATCATCGAAGAGCCTCGTGTTGTGTCATGGGCCGCGGTGAAGGATCGAAGATGTCGGCGAAAGTCTAAGCGCGTTTTCCTAGACCGTCAAGAAGGCTGTAGCGCGAGCCGTGAATTGATCGCTCAGGGGGGCGATGCTATAGTCCGCGCGTTATGGCGCAGGACCAACCAGTCAAAGCCTTGGTGATCGCGCTGACCGACCACGCGGCGGCGGCAGTCTATTCGATCAATCGTTTGCAGCCTGATTCACTCTGCTTCGTGTTGCCCGAAGAGGCCAAATTTCTCGTGGAATCGCAGATCCAGCCGAAGATCGAGCACATGCCCAGACGGTGGGATTGGGTGGTCCTCACCGAGACAGGCGAATTTGTCGATTGTCATCAGACGCTCGCCCGCATACTCCCGGAGATGTTGCGCACCTGGGAGGTGCAACCGGGCGAGCTGGTCGTCGATCTGACCGGGGCCACCCCGGCCATGGCGGGGGCACTGACACTCGCTACACTCTCTCTTAGTTCGCGAATCGTCTCGCTCGTGCCGACGCGCGAGGGACAGGAAGATGACAGGATTGATATCGCCGGGCAGCCGTTCGTATGGACATATGGCAATCCATGGGATGAGGCGGCATCGGTCTCGCGTCGCGAGGGCTGTGACCTGTTCAATCGAGGATTGTTTGCCGCAGCGGCGAAGCTGTTTCGCTCGCTCGAAGCGCGGGTGAGTGGAGGGCAGAAACCCCTGTACCGTGCGTTTGCCGATCTGGCGGATGGCTATGATTTATGGGAACGATTTCACTACCGTCAAGCCTGGGAGAAACTGAAGACTGCCGTGAAGGCCTTCGAGATGGCGTCACTGTGGGGCGGACCACCAGGACTCACATCGCTGTTACCTGCGATCAAAGCGAACGCGGGGTTCTTGGAAAAGCTCGTCCTCGATCCTGCTCCCGTGAAAGACATGCAAGCTCCCGACTTGCTGGCTCACGCGGGACGACGACTCCATGGGGTGCACGATCCTGAAGCAGCGATGGTCTCGTTAGTTCGTGCGCTCGAAGCCTTCGCCCAACGACAGTTGTTTAAGCAACACAAGATCAAGACCTGGGACGTGCAACCGCAGCAGTTGCCGCAGGTGCTGCAGGAAGCCTGTCGGTCTTGTTGGTTAGAGGATCTCGACGGCAAGTACAAACTGTCCTTGCAGGCGCAGTTTCGGGCACTGGCTGCATTTAGCGATCCGATGGGCCAAGCCTTTCTGCATGAATGGCCGACGATGAAACCGCTGCTCGACGCCGCCAACCATGCCGTCCTCGGACACGGCTTCGAGCCGGTCAAAGCCGAGCGGGTGCAGCAGCTGTACGAAGTCGTCGTCAAGTTATCGGGTGTCAGCGATACGTCACTACCGCGCTTCCCGATACTGAATCTCTAGGAGCTTATGGCGTATAGCATATGGCCGAGACGAAGAGGGAAAAGGAAGAGGGGATGGCAAAATCATGATGGCAGGTAGCACGAGGAAGAAAAAGGCGGAGAATGGCGTTTCGGTTTGAGACGCTCGAAATCCGGCAGATGGCTAAGGAGTATGCGACAGGGGTCTATGCCGTTACGGCTAAGTTTCCGAGGCACGAAGACTACGGATTGAAGTCCCAGCTGAATAGGGCGGTTAACTCGATCGCGCTCAATATCGCGGAGGGTACAGCCAAGAACAGTAACAAAGCATTCGACTATCACCTGGAGATTGCATTGGGATCGACGTTTGAGGTGGTTGCCGGGGCGTTCCTTGCCAACGATCGAGCATACATCACAGAGGTTGAACACAGAGCCTTATATCAGGATGGTCAGCGACTCGCGAAAAGTATCAATGCTTTCAGGAACACGCTCGAATAAGGCCGGTTTTCTCTTGCCATACGCTATTAGCCATTAGCTCCTATGGAAGTTAGAATCTATTACGAAGACACTGACTGCGGCGGGGTGGTGTATTACGGGAATTATCTCAAATATTTCGAGCGGGCGCGGACGCAGTTTCTCGAAGAGCGAGGGTTGTCGGTGGCCGGGCTCATGAAAGAAGGCACGGTGTTCGTCGTGGTGCACGCAGAGGTCGATTATCTATCTCCCGCCCGCTATGGCGAGACGCTGGTCATTGAGACGATCGTCTCCGAGAAGACGGCCGCCTCCTTCACGTTTTCGCACGTGATCCGGGAACGGGAGAGTCAGCGTGTAGTCGTTGAAGGGTCGGCGAGGCTCGCGGCCGTCGACGGGAGCGGCAAGGTGAAGCGCCTCGACAAGGCCATGGTCGCCGCGCTACAGTCCGGTCCCACAAGGAGTCACTAAATGGATAAGCTCGGAACCTGGCTCGCAATCACCGGGGTGGCGATCGGTTTTATCGTCCTCGGCTGGCTGCTGTTTTCTGACAATCCGTCGGCTAAGAACAAGAAGAAGCCTTAGCTCATCCGCAACCCGTCCGTCCCCTCGGTCTTCACATCGCCAGAGTCATCCAATGTCTTGCCTAGGGGCCATCTGCGCGGAAACGGTTGCGAAAACCAGCCAATCTCATGCCGGTCGGCACCACGCTCTTGTGAGCATGGTGCTTGTCGATCAGGCGTATTTCTTGACTGCCTGCTCGATCGCACCACCCGCTTTGGCTAGATCCTCCGGTACCATGACCGGATGAATCTCAACGCTCGCATTGAATGCCAGGAACCAGGGTTCAGCGATCGCTGGGATTTGAGATGCGTCCTGCATCTCGAGAAAAATGAATCCCGCGCGCTGGCCGTTGTCGTCCGTAAAATAGACGGCCTCCGGCTTCAAGTCTGCCAGAATGGATTGGATCGTCGCGCCGAGCTTTCCAGCCTTCGCGGCCGCGTTGCCGGACTCAACGGGGATATTGACCTTCAGTAAGAACCGCATAGCTCACCTCCTGATTGTCGTGGTGTTTGGATTCACGTACCTCTTCAGCTATGGATTAACAGGTTCCGTATAGGATGCCAATTGCCTTGCGTTGCAAGATAAGCCCCGGGGGATCGCGTTCAAAGAGCAAGGTCGGATAGGCCTGGATGATCGTCTGGACGTCGGCCGAGCGGCCAGCGGTATTGACGGTCCGCTTCCTTGATCGGCAAATCATTGATGCTGGCGATACGACGTCGCATAAGGCCATATTCGTCGAATTCCCAGTTCTCGTTGCCATACGAACGGAACCAGTTGCCCGAGTCGTCGTGCCACTCATAGGCAAAGCGTACTGCGATCCGATTCTCCTCAAAAGCCCAGAGCTCTTTGATGAGACGGTAATCCAGCTCCTTCGCCCACTTGCGCTGAAGGAACTTCAGGATCGTTGCGCGCCCTGAAAGGAACTCGGCGCGGTTGCGCCATGTGCTGTCACTCGTGTAGGCGAGCGAAACTCTCTCCGGATCGCGTGTGTTCCACGCATCTTCTGCCATGCGCACCTTCTGAGTTGCACTGTCTCGCGTGAAGGGAGGGAGGGGAGGGCGGCTTCTCTGAGTCGTTTCCATGTCATGCTCCCTTCCTGCAGGATAGTGCGACAACTGAATTACGTATCGACACTGCATGAGCGGCCGACCGTAAGTAACCCGCTGGTTCCAGTGCGAGCCCAGGCCTCACGCGCGAGCTGAAAGCAACGCCGTACATCCCACTCCTCGGCATGCCCGCATTTGACGCCGTAGGAAATGGTTCCGTCAAGCTCACAGATGCATATCGATTTAAACCTTGCTCGTTTGCAAGGCTTCGTTTACGAAATGAACGAATTTCTGATCCAAGAGTTGCACGTAAGGATGTAGTTTCCAAGCGGCACTCATCGGGGGGCTACAGTAAAAGGCCTGAATGATGTGCCGGAGCTCGGCGAGATCGTCATCGGTCTTGAGAGACGCCCACTGTGCCCAGTGTAACCAGAACATGTAGTTGCACGCATAAACGAGGCGATTAGCCTCGTCTTGACTCAGCTTGAGCTGCGTAGCTATTTGTTCGTTGATTGAACCGAAGCCTTCCGCCTTCACCCAGGCATTGCGCAGCTCGTCATGCGTGGCGAGAGCGAGGCTGATTTCGCGAACCCCGGCGCCTCGCTGTTGCCGGTTGGTATCGCTCCCAACAGTGTGAGCCACCTTGATTTGTACAGCGAGATAACCAAGGGTGGCAATCACCGCGATTGCGCCGAGAATATCGCCGATTGCTCCGATTGCTTCCCAGTTCACGATGGCCTCGAGCCACGGGTTACGGATTCACGCTGGGCTGCAGCCATCGACTGCACGCCCGTCGCTCTCGCGAATGCTTATGACGATCCTGTGCCGATGGGCCGGATCATAATTACTACGCGGGAGCGTTAGAACTCCTCGACGTCCGAACACTTTGCAGTCACTCGTAGTTCAATGCCGTCTTTCGTCTTGCCCTGGAACGTGATCTCGGCGCTTTTGCCTTTCATCGTCATCGTGAGCGGAACCCGGTCGGCGCTATACACAGTCGGCTTCTTGTTCGGATCCCCGAACGCGATGCGTACCTCGCCATGCTTTGGTCCCGTGTCGTCGGGATTCAACACATTGATCCCCGCCTCGGCAATGGCCTTCGCGTCGTGCGCGTCGAAGTCCTTCCATGTAGCGAAGTAGCGCTTCTCCTTTTTATAGTGCATGCAGATAATACTTTCCGCTGGCGGCTTGTACGTCCCGGCATGCGGCCCGTTGCCGACTACGATTTCCAAGGTATTCTCGGTCTGGGCGGCCGCCAGTGCGTATGCCGCGACAACCAGTACGCTTGCGACGACGGCGACGAGGATGACGGTCGGGCGAACCAGATGAGACATGGCCATACTCCTGTTGGTCGATGGGACGCTGCATCCTGTCAGGATTGGGTCGCTCAGTCCACGTGATTTTTTGTGATTCAATCAGGGTGAGAGAGAGCCCGACCGTGAGCTATTTGCTATCGGCCGAGGCGATTCGGACTGTACCGTTTTCTTCGGTCATTGCGTAAGCTCCCCTAAAAAGTAGACAGCCCACAAGGAGAATCTTCTGGCACAATAGCCACCTTAGCCAGGAGGTTCCCATGCGTCAGTCGAAGTTTACCGAGACCCAGATCGTCAGTATTCTGAAGGAGGCCGA
>JBBRRM010000060.1:0-11009 GCA_038275915.1 Nitrospirales bacterium | reverse complement strand
CTTCATCAGCAGCACCCCCCATTCACGTTTGGGGCGCAGATGACAGCGTCACTGCTGACCTTCTGGCCTGCCCGATTGATGATCGCGAAGTGGGCAGCGTATCCGTCGGCTTCCAATACCTTCAGCGTCTTGGAACAGATCTCCACCGGTTCGCCGCGCCGGTAGAGGTGGTGATCGTCATCGGCGGCTTCGACGAAGGGGCCGGCGAGCATGGCGAAATGTCCTTGCCACAGGCAGGGCGCGTCTGCCGGATAGACCGCAGTCCATCGAGCATCGGCTCGATCCAACCACAGCGGATCGGCGGACAGAACAAAGTGAGGAGCCAAAGGAGTCTGGTTCAACAGGCAAACGATGTCCGGAGTGATCGGCTGGGGAATGCCACGGAAATAGATCGTACCTCGCTCATCGACCACTCGGCTGAACGGCCCACGGAGCGTGGCATAACGACCGGCGGTCACAGGACTATCGGTGGGAAGTTTATGTCCCGTCAACGTGACGGAAAAGAAGTGGATGCCGTCGATCACTTGCCAGGGCGAGGACTTGATCAGATGAATGCCGAGAAAGCCTGCACCCGACAGCCCCGCGAGATAGTCGGTGAGCGTCAGCGCTCCGGAGAGGCAGTCTCCCCACTTTTCAGCATCTTGTATTAAATACTGAGGAACGGGCTGATCGGCCACGATATCGGAGATGGTGAATCGTCCACCCGGTTTGGCGACCCGAAACATGTCCCTGAAGACCTTTCGTTTATCCGGCGCCAGATTGATCACACAATTGGAGATGATCAGATCGACGGTACCGTCGATCACCGGTATCGCGTCCGCCATCCCTTTGCGAAACTCGACGTTGGAGGTCGAATAGCCAAGATTGGCTGCCACGACAGGGGCATTTTTTCGGGCGATCGTCAGCATCGTGTCGGTCATGTCGATGCCGATGACATGTCCGGAGGGCCCCACGAGCCGGGAGGCTTCGAAGCAATCAATCCCGCCACCTGACCCGATATCCAGCACGGTTTCCCCTGGGGCCACGGTCTTTAATCCGGCCGGTGTGCCGCAACCATACGATATTGTGAGGACCTCTTCCGGGATGAAAGATTTGAGATCGGCGAAATCATAGCTTGTGGGGCAACACATCTGCTCGCCCGTTGACGCAGCCCGAGCATAGCGGTCGCTGACCTTTTGAGTAATTTCATCGTTTGGCATGGCCCTGCTCACCCTCAGTGAAAATATGCACTCTTCTCCATGTATCAACTCTCATGGAGGTTCGTCAACTCTCGCTGAGAAGGTACGAGGGACGGGGGAGGGGATTGTGAAGCGACCACTATCCCCTCTCCGGTTTAACTATTTAATCCCTGCTGATCGAAGGAATGACCAGCACCTCGGCTAGGTGACAATATCTTTCCTCATGGGGCCAAGCACTCCCAACAGTTCATTTTTTTCGCGTTCGCCTACTTTGAACTTATTCACCGTCGTGACGAGATCGCCGACGAGTGCATCGAAGTCATCCCCGCTGATTGCCATACCGGCATGAGTGCTTTTCATGTCACGGCCAGCATAGGTGCAGGGACCGCCGGAGGCCTGGCAGATCTGATCAACCAACATCGATTTCAATCGCGGGATGTTCGCCGTGGCGAATTTGCCGTTGATGCGGCTATCTGCTGCGACACGACCCACGAAGTCATCGACCACCGCCGTGATCGCTGGTTTTCCACCTAGACGCTCGTAGCGCGACTTGTCCATTGTCATCCTGCCGCCGGACGATTCCATGCTGTTGCAGCCGGCAAGACTGAGCAACAATCCCCCGATGATGCAGTAGGATGCGAATGACCTGTTCATCATGGCTCGCTCCTTATAGTGAATGAAGAACTGCGCCTGTTCGATGGATAACGCACGCTCTGTCATCCCTACGAAGTGGCCGGTAGGTGTGTCAGGAGAAGGAGGAATTGTCCGCACGAGCAAGATCGACGGAGACAAAACATGACAATAAAGTAGGAGGCCATGCACCCAATGGTTCACCACATGCGTATCGTATCCAGGGAATCCTTGCGAATTTCACGCGCGCGCGTGGGGAATATCCTCCCGACTTACTGCCCGGTCCCTGGCTTCCACCGGTACCTCCACAGGCCTCCATACACCATCCCGTTGACGACCAATACCACAACTCCAAGCATCACCTGGACGTCGTGCGTGAGCGCACCGGGATAGAGGAGAGGAAGGATGGATCTCGCGAGGAAATCCCCTTCGAAGCCGACCATACCATCCTGCGCGCGCAACCAATTCTCCAGCGGCGTGAGCGGACAGATCCAGCCGGTGAATTCCACGACTGCGCCCCAGGCAACAGCCGGCAGGTGCAGCCATGCGATCCATCGCCACCTCAGCACCAGTAGCCCCCCACACAGGACGAAGACCACGAACGCCAGGTGGACAATCAGAACCAGATCGGCCAGGAGCGAAGACATCATTGCACTCAATTAAAATAGCGAAGGGGAATCGGTGGGTTTCGGATAGGTCAGCACTCCCTTCTCGAAATGGGCAAATGACGTGAGGACGTGCGGGGAGGCTTTCTCGGGAGACATGATATGCCGGATGTCCCAGCCGCGGGTCGTCAGCGCATCGGCAATCAACGATCGATGGCAGCGCCAGGGCACCGCTTCCGCGCACATGATCGCCGTTTGGTGGTGGCTGCCCCACGCCGTCAGCGTTTCAAGGGCATTATCAAATGGTGCCGTCTGCATATAGTCCGCATACCCGCGAAAACTGGCATTGCGCCATCCGCCATTGACGGAATCGTGCTTCGCCTTTCGTAAGCCGCCCAATTCCGGCAGGTGGTGATACTGGATCCGGGCATCATGCAAGGCCTGGGTCAGCGTCTCCATATTGAACTGTGGATTGTAGCGGGACCGAGGAATGGTGCGGACATCAACGAGAAGCCTGATCTGATGGGCGCGTAACAAGCCGATGAATTCGTCGATCGGTCTCGTCGAATGGCCAAGAGTCCACAGAGTTGGGGGCATGTTCACTCATTGTGGCACAGCGAAGGGCCGATCTCTATCGGCAAGGCAGTCGCGCATGACGCAGGCCGAGGTCGAGCGAAGGCCCGACTTTTCTTCATCTTAGCTTGGCCTCAACCTAAACCTTCCATGATTCCTGGCGGACTTGTTCAGCATCCAGTTACTCAGGAGGGAGCTTTGCGGGATTCAACTCCAGCAGACGGTGGTGGCCGTTGGACACATGTTCGACTTTGAAGAGGCGATCGCCAACGTGGATGGTGCCCGCCATCACGCTGCCGTTGATCACAAAAATAAAGTCCCCGCGAGACGTATTTTTGAGGAGACCGCGTATGACGGCTGAATCGTTCATCCGGGAAATGGTGGAGACAATATCCAACTCGTGTCGGGTGCCGTCGAAGAGTTCGATGGAGATAGGAGGATGTGGTCTCGCGGCTGCATCTCTTAATGACTGAAGGGACTGAGGACTCAATGCGATGGCCCGGTCGCGGAGGACCCAGGGCTTTCGAGGGATGGATGATTGATCCGGGGCGTTTTGCCATACGCTTGAAATCAGAGGAGGCTCACCGGCCCACACAGCATGAGAGAACAGACAAACCAACAGGCCCGCCAGGAGCAGACCGCGTCGCATGGAACGGGTGGAGTGATATAAGGCGAATGTCATGAAAGGTTGCTGGTCTGCCGGGCCCATCGCGTCAGTTCTCCCGCATCTTCCAGCACGTCGACGGGAACTTCGTAATAGTTGTTGAGTGTTTGTGTGGCGTTGGGCCTGAGTGGTTGCATCCCGCGTGCGCGATAGCGTGGCGCCGTCGTGACATTGGTCTTGAATAGAGCCGGTCCTTTTGGATGATTCCGAAGAACAGCCTATCACAGTACAGTCCGTATCCACCGAACATTGCCTGGCAGGTCACGCCGGGCAGATCGCTGAGTTGATCCAGCACGAAGTCCGTGAACCCGTCGTGTGTCGGTGTCACGGATGAGGCCAACGGGGTTTGCGCGCCGCGACCATTCGGACCGCGATGGGAAAGACGATCCGGCCGTCACGATGATACGGCGACACAGCATCGAAGATGAGCTGTTTGACCCGTTGCAGCTGTTCGACCGAAAGTTTCGCCATCAGATTCTGGATCGGCGCGGCCAGTTCCAACAGGCTGGTGTAAAACTCATCGGCCGACGCATACGACCATTCGGCGAGAAATTCCTGTTCCATGACATCGATCAACCCGGCCTGTTGCAGTATGCCGGCGAGATCGCCGGGACTGGCAAGGCGAAAGATGCCCGGTGCGGTGGGGTCCGGCGGCGGCAACTCGATTACCTTCTTAATCGCCTCCATCGAGAGGCCGATAGAAGGATTCTTCTCTGGCACAGACCAGACGGCGGTCGCGACCCAGCTTCCCGGTTTCAACACCCGCGCAATTTCCGCTGCGGCTTTCGGGATCTCCGGCAAAAACATCAGGCAGAAGCGGCTGGTCACCGCATCGAAGGAATTGGCCTCGTACGGAAGTGTCGTCACATCACCCGTGCCGAAGGTGACATGCGCCAGGCCCAGCACTGCGGCCTTGCGTCGTGCCACGGCAAGCATGTGCTCCGCGAGATCCAACCCGATCACGCTGCCGCTCGGCCCGACGGTCTGTGCGCTCAGGAGTGCGGGATAGCCGGTGCCACAACCCAGGTCGAGCACCTGCATACCCGCTCGCAGGCGGGCATCGGCGACGAGCCGGTGATTGAAAAACGCCAGCTGCTCGTCGAAAAAACGATCCCATTTCTCCCAGCCACCCGCAACCCGATTCCAATCCTGACGTTGGCTTTCGATCACCTCTTGGGAAGATGGTTGTGGCATGGTTGTCCTTTCGCAGGGCGCCTGACCGAATGTCAGGAAACGTCGGTCGCCGCTCACAGTGCAGAAGATGTGGGCACAATCGGATTACTTGATCGTCTGCAAGGTGTCGCGCAGTTCCTTTAACTCAGCGGTCAGTAGATCAAGATGTTGGTCACGCTGGGGTTGATCGTCCTTGAATTTCCACAGCCGCTTGAAAATGGCGATCAACTCCTTCTTATGCGTCACCGCCAGGTCGTAGGCCGGTGTCTTGGCCTGTGCATCCGTCACCTCGCAGAACGCATCCAGGAGCGCATGCAACTGGTTGTGTACATCATCGAAGGCGGTATCGTTGCCCTTGCCGCCCTTGGCTTTGGGTGCCGTGGCTTCCATCATATTGGTGAGGTTGATCATCGTCTCGACGCCGCTGGCGCCTTTGGCTTGTGCCGCATAGTCTCCCGCGCGCGGATAGAACAGAGAGCTGCAGCCGCTGAGCCCGATCAGCAGTATGGAGAGAGAAAGCAGACCAATTGCACGTGTCATAAGAGCCTCCATGTGGTCGTGAGCATCGATTCCTCTGACAGTTCCTAGGATTTTCAATATTATGCTCGTCAGTCCCGGTTCACCGGACGTTATCGTAGCTGGGCATCCTGACATGAATCAATTCGATTTGGCTGCCCCGATTGTCGACTCTCATTGCATTGCAGCAGTGGCCTCCGGATAATGCGTGAACGTTTCTGAACCGGCGCTCTTTTTTACGCCACACGAGGTATTGATTGTCTTCTATTTCTCTGGCTCTGCTCATTTTCGGTGTGTGCTATCTCGTCATCATCACCGAGCGGACCCACAAGACGATTGTGGCCCTATTCGGGGCAGCGGTGATGATCGGGCTCGGCGTGGTGTCGCAAGACGAGGCGTTTTATTCCCATGAGTTCGGGGTCGACTACAATGTCGTGTTTCTGCTGATCGGCATGATGGTGATCATCAACGTGGTCCGGGAGACCGGTCTCTTCGAGGTCTTGGCCATCTGGGCGGCGCAGCGGGCCGACGCACAACCGTTTCGTCTGCTGATGTTACTGGCACTGTTGACGGCCGGGCTGTCGGCCATGCTCGATAATGTTACCACTGTGTTGCTCATGGCACCGGTCACATTGGCCATTACCAAGCGCTTGGAGCTGAACCCCATCACATTTCTTGTGACTGAGGCGCTCGCGTCGAACATTGGCGGGACGGCGACGCTGGTCGGTGATCCGCCCAATATCATGATTGCCAGTAAGGCTGAATTGGGCTATCTCGATTTTCTGGTGGTCTTGGGCCCCATCGCGCTGTTGATCATGGCCGTGTTTGTGGCGGCACTGTGGGTCATCTATGGCAGAAAAATGACGGTGGCGCCCCATCTCAGAACGGCGGTTCTGGCATTGAGTTCACGGGAGGCCGTGTCGGATCGACCGTTCTTGCAGCGCTGTCTCTGGCTCCTGGGAATCGTCAACGTGGGGTTTTGCATGCACTCCCTCATTCACCTTGAGCCGGCCACGATTGCCCTCCTTGGCGCGAGTATGTTCATGCTCATCGGTCATGCGAGACGGAATCCGGAGGATTTGGAGGAATTGTCGTTTCTTACCGATGTGGAATGGAAAACCATCTTCTTTTTTATCGGGTTGTTCATTCTGGTCGGCGGGTTGGTCAAGGTCGGTGTGATTCGCTACCTCGCGGATCAATTGGTGGCGGTGACGCGGGGGAATCTTGCCGGATCCACGATGGCGGTGCTCTGGGGGTCGGCAATTCTCTCGGCCGCAGTGGACAACATTCCCTATGTCGCGGCTATGAATCCGTTGATTGTCGACCTCGCCCGGTCGCTTCACCCGGAAATTACCGATTATGCTACCTTGGTGCATCAGCCGGACATCCTTCCATTGTGGTGGGCGCTGGCGCTCGGAGCCTGTTTGGGGGGGAACGGCACGATCATTGGCGCGAGCGCGAACGTCGTCATTGTGGATATCGCGCGCAAAGCCGGCTATCCCATCTCATTCTGGCAGTTCTTCAAGTTTGGGTTTCCCGTCATGTTGGGGTCGGTACTGATGAGCGCGTTATATCTCTGGGCCCTCTTTCTCCGGTGACCCCCCTCCCGGGTTTCGATTCTTACGCTTGCCCTTGCTGATCCAGCGGGAGTAATATCGGGCATTCCTCGCCATCATACTAGGAGGTACCATGGATATGACGCGCACCACTCCCAAAAAACCACGGGTCTCTGTCGACCGCAGCATCGAGCGGCTGCGAAAGCAACTGGCCGAATTCGGTCCCTACCTGGGCAAAGGGAAGCCGACTCGCAGCTTGGATGAATTCGACCTGGAAACAGAGCGGCTCATTGCCGATCTGCTGGGAGAAACGTCCGAGTTGCTCGAGGCCTATGAATATGCAGAATTAGGCGAAGCCGGGGGTTTGGTCAACATGACGGACGAGGCACCCGAAGGCACCGGCATGGATAGCCTGCGTCAAAGCCTCTTGCAACGCAGCCGTGTATTGGAAACCTGTGTCTCCGAACTGGAATCGCGCAGGTCCGATGAGTCGAAAAAACGCAAGACCGGACGGCAGGCCCTGACCGGTCCCCAGGTTGCGGAACACATGTCGCTCGAAATGCGAAGTGTGTCTCAGAACGCCAGCCTGCGAGATGCCGGGCAGCTCATGGAAAAATGGAAGCTGGGTTCGCTCCTCGTGACGAATGACCAGTCCTACGTGGGGTTCACGACAGATTCCATCCTGGCCCGCGAAGTGGTGGCCAAGGGGCTGGATCCCAATACGACCCTTGTCAAAACCTGCATGCGGACTCCGGTCGTCGCCATTGAAGGGAATCGGCCGATTATCGATGCCGTGCGCATGATGAAGGATCAGGCCACCCGGCATCTGGCCGTCACGCAAGATGGGGCCATCATCGGGGTCATTTCCGTATCGAACATTTTGCGGTACTACTCGGGAGTCGTCTAACAACACATCGCTCGTTGTGCGTGAAGCGCAGTTGATCTTGCGAGAGGCGTTTCTTGTTCATGCCATCGGCTCTGTGCCATTTGCTACCGGCTCTTGTTATTAGCCATACGCTCTGATCAGAACGGGAGGTGCATGATGGGGCCAACCAAGGCAGTCGTGAAAGAGAACGGGTTGTATGAGGTGGTGGGCGGAAAGCTGATCAAGGACGGCTTCGCCAACCGGAAGGAACTTGAAGATTATGTAAACCATCATTATCTGGCATTACCGGTTCTCGACAATTCCGGTACACCATGGCTGCTTGATGGGAAGCCAGTGTACTGTCTCCGCGGCACGCAGTACGAAACCGTAGACGATCAGAGGGTTCACCTCGCCCGATGCCTCAATTGCGGGGGCATGGGGATCCGGGCGGACGAATTGACGGTCGAATCAGATTGCATCCGTTGCACAGCCTGTGGGCAAGAGTTCGATGCGCGATTGGAAATGATGGAAACATGAGGGGCAGTCTGGTCTATCCCCTCTGCTCGCAGACCGCGCACGATCGGAATGTGCTGGGTCGATGCGCGCAATAGAGGATAGATCCAGACCACCCCTTGAGGAGAGAGTGCGAGCGAGCTTGGAGGGAGTATTTGTATAGGTCTTTGCTCGACGGGCGCGGCGGCGAGGTTTGAACGGTCTACGAGCTGAAATATAGGTCTGTATGAGACGAATCGTTACCATGACTCTGCTTCTCCTATTGATTGCTGTTCCTGTGTGGGCGGGGGGAGGTGAGCAATTCGATCCGGATCAGCCGTTTGAACAGGCGCTGATGACGAATGTCCTCCGGTCCCTCCTCAACCAGGCCATGGATGTGCTGGAGGACCATCTGGAGATTTCCGGGAATCTGAATCCAAAGGGGAAACAGGACGAGCGGCGTAGAAATTTTTCGCTGAAGCTCTATCCCGAAGGTAAATCAAAATCGGAGGAGCACCTCTCGGCCGAAGGATGGTTCGATTCCTCACCCGATTCCAATCAGCAACACTTTTTCTTCCGCTTCAAACTGCCTCAAGACCCATCGCAGAAACCCTTTCAGCAATCCGAAGGCGTGCTGTAAAAAAAAGAACCCGCTGCATAGCTGGGATGCTACTAACGTATCGGGGAGATTCCTCGCGGCCTTCCACCATCGCGCCGATTGTACATTGATTACTTGAGGGGTGCGGGACCGACGAATTGTGTTCGATAGTTGACGACTTTCCCCAGATACTGACGGGTTTCTTCATAGGGCAAAGATGAACGGAGCCGATCGTAGACTCCTACCGGCTCAAGGCCGTTGATCTCGTTGAGGGCGGCGGCTTTCTTTTTCGAAAAGGTGCGGAGCAGGTTGCCCGGCCCCGTGTTGTAAGCTGCGATTACACAATAGTCTCGCGATTGTTGGTTCGACACCCCCTCCAGCTCGTTATGACTCAGGACGCTCAGGTACGCCGTTCCTAATTCAATATTGTGCTCAGGGTCCAAGAGATACTCGGAGGAGGGGGCCTCGTCCGCTCCTTTCACCCGCTTGTACGCCGCTCGCCCTCCGCTTGTCGGCACCAGCTGCATGAGTCCATAGGCCGGCGCCGAACTTACCGCGAACGGATTGAAATTGCTCTCGGTGCGGATGATCGCATAGACCAGGCTGGGACTGATCTGGTACTGCTCCGAGAACCTGGCGACGAAGGCGCTGTACTTCTCCGCCTTCTTCGACTGGAAATTCTGGATCATCGGGACCTTGACGGAGCGCGCCGTCTTGTCGCCCTCGTCGCCTTGCACGGTCCTTGTTCGAGACTGGTTCTGGACCAGATAGTCCGCGAACCGTTCCGCCTGCTCCCGCGTGCGCACGGGGTTGCCTTCCTGATCCTGCACGAGCCCCTGCAGATAAGGCTGACGGCCGGTCGCGAGCGTCACGTCCTTGTCTGAGAACAGATCGACGGCTTTGGGATCATTGGTCGTGAGCAAGGTGGTGACGATGGTGTTGCGCAAACTTCCTTGCGGGTCCTTATCGTCGAGCGTCTCCACTGTGACGTTGCCATGATCGAAGTCCACCACCGCGCGGTTGCGGTAGTTCTGCGTGTACTTCACGTACACGGTTCGATCGGCCACCTTGACTTCTTTTTGCCCCCACTTCTTCTGAATGTCACCCTTGAGCCTGGTGACGATCCGCTCAAATTCTCGCCGCAGCTTCTGCACCGTCTGTTCGAGATTCTTGGCATCGCTCTTCACGGCCCTGTCGAAGCCCGATGTATCGAGCGGCTGGCCCCTGATCGCCCGCTCGGCGTTCTTTCCGACATGGGTGCCGGTTGCGCAGCTGACGCTCAGGCTTGATATGACGATGGCGATGGCCACCAGGATAGATCCTTGTCTCATATTGTCCTGTTCGTTTTGACTACCGCAGTTGCTCCGGAGGGCCGCCTATCTCGTGAAGCGATGACTCTCCGCTTGCGGCCGTTCTTCTTACGAAGCTCTCTTGTTGAAGCACCTGCTTGACCGTTTTATTGACCTGGAGATGCAATCGTTCCTCAAGGTGATCGATCAGGGCATGCAACTTCTTTTGCTGTAAGCCCAGGACTTTCCGGAATGGATCACTCAGGGCGCTGACGATCAGACAAAACACCATCACCAGGATTCCGACGATCACCGTGCCGATAATGAGATCCCCTGTCTGGGGCTGAGGCGGCACCAGTTGATACCAAGTGGTGCCCAGCGTTTCTCCTAAGAAGAAATGTGAGGCTGCCCGGGCTTGCGCTCGTTGCCGCGCAATGCGTTCTCCGATCGCCGTAATCGTGAGCGAGTGATCTTTAAAGAGGAGCCAACCGAGGAGAAGGGTGCCGGCTGAACTTGCAAGGTCTGAGGCCACGGCTCGGGTCGCCGAATATTGCTCGATCAACTGCTTCAGGTCGTCGTCGGTCAGGAAGGTGGGGTGTGAAAGAACCCCTGATGCAAGAAGATTTGCAAGGAGAGGATGGGATTGCAGTTCTGCAAGAAACGCATTCCTGTGCTCCCCTCGTTTCGTGCAGGACCACTCCAAGAGGTCCGTTTCGATGCGCCGCTCAATTTCCCGCTGATAGTCGGTTTTAATGCCGGAAGGAATTTTAGTCAAAAGGGGAGTGAGTCCGCTCACCCCAATTTTGTCGAGCGATTCGATTCCTTTTTTGAAGGACAGGTAGGGAATCGACCAGATGGCATTGAGTGGAT
>JBBRRM010000059.1:0-11030 GCA_038275915.1 Nitrospirales bacterium | reverse complement strand
GACGCTGCCTCGGGTAAGTTGTACGGGCTGATTGCGGAGTTGACTCACCGCTAAGGTGAGGCAAGAACCTTCCACAGCCTCAGCGGTCCGTTACCCCTCTCTCCACTTCCACTTTAGGTCATACATTCATCAAGCTCATTGCGAGATTTGGAGCGAATCCTCTTCCCTGACCCTACCCATCCGCCGAATAGTTAACCAAGTGCAATTCGTCATGCTCTTCGGTTACGAAGTGGATACGAGCCGTCTCCATCATCCGTCAACAGCTCTGCCAGGGGTCTTCCTAGCTACGTAAGTTTGAAATGAGTGGCACAGTGATGTTCTAGTTTTCACATTGTAATTGCTCAGGAGATTCGATGCCTGGCAAGCCTGACCTAGTCGGAGTCATGCTGAGAGTAGATCACAAAAACGTGAAAGGACTCTGTGCCGAATACGGGGACGAAACCGGCATAACCATTTTCTTCGTCGAGCGCCACCGATCGTGAGAACGAGCACAATGTATGTACACCATCCACACTGTGACCCAGTACCGGCATTGGAATTGCCCGACGTAGCACGAGAGGGAGCGGCGTGAGGGTACGGATCACGAGGGGTCACGCGGAGTTGGAGCCTGAAGGAAAAAGTGGAGATACCATGGCGACTCAAAACGTTGAACAAAAGACCATTCAGCAGGCAAGCCGCAAGGGTCAGAAAGACGCAATCAAAGAAGACCGTCGTCCGACCGGGGAGGCGGAGCGTAATGAGTACGCTCATAATCAGCATGAATGGCGGGCTAAACGGTCTGCCAATCGTGAGGATGGATTGGAGGAGGCATTAGGATGGTTCAGCCTTGGTCTAGGATTGGCGGAGATCATCGCACCCCGAAGCATTGCGCAGGTGATTGGAGTCGGAACTAATCATGGCGGCTTCATTCGAAGCCTCGGAGTGCGAGAGGTTGCGAGCGGACTCGGCATTCTCGCTCGGCGCGCGCCCGCACGGGCGGTCTGGTCTCGAGTCATGGGTGACGTGATCGATCTGGGCTGGCTCGGCGCTGCCTTCCTCTCGCCGGGCGCAAAAAAGGGACGCGTGCTGGTCGCCGCAGCAGCGGTCACAGGGGTGACCGTGCTCGACGTTCTCTGTGCGCAACAATTAAGCCGTGACCATGGAGCGTCAAACGTCGCGCTGCCCGTCAGAGTGAGTCTGGCAATCAACCGTTCACCTGAAGAGCTGTATCGGTACTGGCATGAGTTCGAAAATCTTCCGCGCTTTATGACGCATCTGGAGTCGGTGCGAGTCACCGGCGATGGCCGATCGCACTGGGTGGCGAAGGGACCTGCGGGAACGACGGTCGAATGGGATGCGGAGATTACAGCAGACTGGCCGAATGAGGAAATCACCTGGCATACATTAGAGGGAGCCGATGTCGACCATGCGGGATCGATCCGCTTTGAAGCGGACGGCGCGCGCGGCACCATCGTGACGGTCGAGATGCAGTATAACCCGCCAGCGGGTCGTCTCGGTGCGACCGTCGTCGCACTGTTCGGAGAAGAGCCGAACCAGACGGTCAAGGCGGACTTGCGCCGGTTCAAACAAATTATGGAGACGGGCGAAGTCGTCACCACGGAAGGACAGCCGGCGGGTCGACCCAGCAGCACGTCCTCGAAATATGACCAGGCAGCACGGACATGCTCGGAGACATCTTCACGAGGTTGAGAAGCACGACTCCCAGGAACAGGCGAGGAGAACAATAATATGAAGGCGAATTGCTGGTACGGCAAACAAGACGTACAAGTGGTGGAGGTGCCCGATCCGAAAATTCTAAACCGTCAGGATGCGATTGTGAAAATTACTTCGATGGCAATCTGCGGCTCGGATCTCCATCTTTACAATGGGTTTATCCCGACGATGGAGAAAGGCGATATTCTCGGCCACGAGTTCATGGGGGAAGTCGTCGAGACCGGGAGCGAGGTAAAGAAATTGAGGGCCGGCGATCGCGTGGTGGTTGCCTTTCCAATTTCTTGCGGCCGTTGCTTTTTTTGCCAAAAGGAAATGTTTTCACTCTGCGAAAACTCCAATCCGAATGCATGGATGGCGGAGAAAATGTTCGGCCATTCAGCGGCCGGCATTTTCGGCTATTCGCACCTCACGGGTGGATTCGCGGGCGGTCAGGCGGAGTATGCGCGGGTGCCATTCGCAGACGTTGGGACCGTCAAGATTGAAAACGGGCTCACAGACGAACAGGTCCTCTTTCTGTCCGACATTTTTCCGACCGGCTATATGGCGGCGGAGAATTGCGATATTACCCCCGGCGATACGGTGGCCGTGTGGGGCTGCGGACCCGTTGGACAGTTCGCTATCCGCAGTGCCTTCCTGCTCGGCGCGGAGCGCGTGATTGCCATCGACCGGATTCCAGAACGCTTGCGGATGGCGCGGGACGGAGGGGCTGAAACCGTCAACTATGAAGAGACCCACGTCTACGACACCCTGATGGATATGACGGGGGGACGCGGTCCCGACTCCTGTATCGATGCCGTGGGACTGGAAGCCCATACAACGGGTCCATTGTATTCATACGATAGGGTGAAGCAGGCCATGTGGCTCGAATCCGATCGTCCATTCGTCTTGCGGGAAGCCATCATGACGTGCCGCAACGGCGGGACGCTCTCTATCCCAGGGGTGTATGGAGGGCTGGTCGATGAGTGGCCGATCGGTGCCGTCATGAATAAGGCCCTGACGATCAAAACCGGCCAGACCCACGTGCAAAAGTATTTTCGCCCCCTCTTGGAACGGATCAAGAACAACGAGATCGATCCGAGTTTCGTCGTCACGCACCGCCTGCACCTCGGCGATGCGCCTAAGGGTTATGCCGCGTTCGGGAATAAACACGACGGCTGTATCAAGGTTGTGCTGACCCCGTAACATGATTTCAATTGCGTACGCATCACGGGAATGAGGAGGGACAATGAGAGGTGGGAATTCAGCTGTTGGGAATATGTGGGGAATGGCGAGGCCATGTGGAGCATTCCTAAGTACTTTGAGCTTCTTCATGGGAACCGTCCTGCTGGCAGGACTGCCAGGGTGTCTCAGTTTCGGGGATAGCGGCGACTCCGATACGAGGACGTCCAAGAATGCGGCAGAGACGGCGATCTATCGGGAAGTGGCAGAAATGGTCAAGCTGTATCGCGTCTGCCTACAGAAGAACGAAGAGAATCCTGTGAAGGCCAAAGAGAACTGCGGCATGTACAAAGATGCCATTCGAGACCTTGCTCCTGACAATATGAGAACGGTTGTCGGCGAAGTGCTGGATCGGCTGCGAGATAAGAGTCAGAAATCAGCAAATCGTCGGGGGGATGCCGAGCCGTAAATCGGGCCAGCCCGGAAAGAAAGCCGGTTGTATACACATTTTTATTATCTCATTCGTTAACCAAGGAGGGAGGAAACATGGGGAAGGCATTCATTCTATGGATATTGGGAGTTCCTTTTACCCTACTCGCCGTGCTCTATCTTTCTGGTGTCTTTCGATAGGCTGTTAAGACTCGTCCCACGAGGCTTAGTATGTTTGTGAGACCCCGTTCTCTGTCCTGAGAAGAGGGAGGTGAAATACCATATTCATGAACTGCCTCCGCTGAATTTTATGCCGTAAGGAAAAATCCAGTCTTTGGCAACTCCAATTCTGCTAAAGGAGACGATATGCATCTGAAATACATCTACTCGGTGGGGATTTTAGTCGCCGGACTGACCTGTGTGGGGGTTTATGCTCAAGCCTCCGATGCTGGACAGGGAGGGTCGCTTTCTCAATTCCAACTGATGGCCCAGGGAGGAACTGGCACTACCGGCGGGGGAATGAGTAGCGGAAGTACCGGCAGCGGAGCGACCAGTGGCCAGACGGACCCTGGCATGCCGAGCGGAAATAAAGACATTGGAAAAGGCAGCGGAAGTATGGACACGGGAAAGGGCCGGCAGAGTGGTGCTTCCGCCAGCGGAGGGACAGGTATGGGAACGGACAGCGGATTTGGTGGGACGTCGGGAACCAGCACTGGAAAGAGTCGGTCGAGCACTGGAGGTTCAAGCTCGTCGGGTCCTGCGAGCGGTAGCGGGTCTTCAGGAATGGGCGGGAGCAAGAGCGGCTCCAGTGGTAGTTCGGGAGGAGGCGGGCGATAGAAGATTGCGAAGGGGCGTCGCATAGGTACTCCTTGCGCCGAACTCTTCATCGCGCGCTTACCCTTCGATTTACTGGAGTTTTTCGTTTTCCTGAACACCCTGGGTCACAAACCGAAACTCATCGAACGGGGACCAGCTCTGAGCGGGAGAATGAAAAAATGAGCGAGCCCATGTGTGCACATGAATGGAAGGTCGCGAGAACTCTTTCAGGGAGCAGAATGAGAGTGTGTCAACTGTGCGGGGCAGCCGAGAAGGATCCCGCCTGGAGGTTGGTCTTTACGGCGGACAAGCCCGTGGTTCCTGGATGGTACTGGTACCGATTGAGTAGCGCCGAAGCTGAACCGGTAGTCGTACAGGTACAACCGCAACAGGATTCAGTCGGTCCGTGGGGTGACGGGAGCACATGCAAACTAAGCTTGGAGAACGGGGAATGGGCCGGGCCATTGGAAAAGCCGGAGAAGTAACCCATGACTTGGACCGGAGAGAAACCAGGCAAGGAGGGGTCATATTGGTACCGCGGTGACATTCTCACCGGGTTTTGATTGCCAGGAACTGATGTGCCCTGCGTAGTAGAGTTAAAAATTATTGCGGATCAGATGACGGCCTTTCCGATCCATGATGGAGAAGGATGGACGTTTGTAGAAATGGATACATTTACCGGTCAATGGGCCCGGCCATTGGCGCCGCCGGGATGATATGTGGCTTCTCGTGCAGACGCATCATCCTGTATTGGTGGTCAAGGGCTATGTAATCATGCTGACTATTCCGCTCCGAGCCCATGAAAAAAACACATAGCAAACCGACGCTCACGTCGCACAAAAAGGCTCCAGGAAAGAAGCGGATCTCAATCAATCTTGATCACTCTCTTATTGCATCGCTCGATGAACGACGACTGCACCGCAGCGAACGCATCACACAGGATCTCACTCGATACTATAGGCTCCTGGCTGAAGGCCGGCTGGCCCTGCAAGCGAGATTTTCCACCGCGAAACTTTCTCTCATTCTCGATGCCTGCAATGGTTGGATGATGGACGCCGAGGCTCCCGGGCATCTCTGGATGCAGGTCGCCGATGCCATCCGGTCTAAAGGGCTGGATGCCAAATGGGGCGTGACGGATGCATCAGGGTTGATCAAGCGTCTCCAAGAGCTGTCGTGGCTGGAGTCGCTCGCCCTGGCCGACGCCGTCGAACGATTTTGGCAGGCCGTAGAAAAGGGCGATGCGAAAAGAGATCCATCGCGGGCATTGGAGTGAGGCCAGTCTCATACCTTGCGATGAGTACCCTGATACGGTTCGCGGTCACTATAAACCGGGGGACTAGTGTGTATTGAGCAAACACACGGTCATAAGACCAACATGGGCTTCTCGGCCGCCATGCCGTCCACCATTAACATAATCAAAGGAGAAAGGTATGAATGCACGTTATGTCCTAATTCTCTGCGCGGTCCTGGTTCTGGGAGGGAGTCTCCTCACAGGTTTGGCAAATGCGCGTGGCTCATCGGATGAAAAGTCTGCCATCACTGACACCTGGCTTACGGCGAAAAGCAAAATTGCGCTCTTCGCCGATGCCCGAGTCAAAGGACGTCAGATTGATATCAAGACGAAACACGGCATCGTCATGCTTCGAGGCAAGGTCGATACGGACGCGGCTAGACAGGCGGCGGAGGAAATCGTTCAAGGGCTCGATGGTGTCAAGAGTGTGAAGAATGAATTGCAGGTCGTCGCACAGTCTGAACGCGAAGTAGTAGAGGAGAAAGATGAAGCCGTCACCGCTCATGTCAAGGAGCGCTTCGCCAAGGATCCGCACTTGAAGAAAGCCAATATTTCTATTGCGACTAATGCGGGAGTTGTCTCCCTCACCGGCGAGGTGCGGGACATCACGGCCAGTGCTCAGGCTTCTTGGGTCGCATGGCAGGTGCCCGGCGTTAAATCCGTCAAGAACGATCTCATGCTCAAGCACAAAGCCTAGCACTCCGAAAGCCGGGACATCTCCTTTGACCGAGGCGAGACAGAGTGTCAGGAGGAGCCGGGATCAGTGTGGCCGGCGGGAATGGTGTACCGCTCTTCTATCGTAGATCTGATCAACTGTCGACTCTCGGCGGGAGTGAGGTCCGAGCGATTTTCTATTTGCCGGACGGTTGCCGCAAGGGCGTCGTCCTTTATGGCGTCCGTCATCCAGGCGGAGTAATGATGCTTCCGTAGATGATACATCCATGTGGCATCATCCACTCCCTCACCCAGCTGCATGAACAGAATCAAATTTTGGGCTCGCAGATTGAGTTGCCCGGAGGGGCCTCTAAAATAAAAGCTTCGCTCCGGAGGTAGTTCCCCCTCGGCATATTTGCGCCGATGTCTGCGCCGTTCCATGGCGCCTGGTGCGATGTGTATCGGAAAGGGTGGGGTGTCGGTTCCGAGGTTCCAGACGAGGGCTCGACCCGGTTCGAGCGCCTTCACTCCCACCTCGGGAACGGGAATCTGAATTGCCGTGCAATAACTTTGGATGGTGAGATCGGGTCTATCACCTAAAGCAAAGACAGAATCTATAGATTCCAGTATTGACCTCTCAATTTCATCCGGCTGGACGGTGACATAGATCGTGCAGGATAATTTGTGGGGAGATATCAGTGATGCCGGATGCCAATTGGTCGGCAGAAGGTGATGGGCCTCGTCGATGAGCATCCAATGGGGACGACCGGTCTTTGCCCGCATCTCCTGGAGCCGCGGCAACAAGCCGAGAAAAAACGACGGCCGATCCTTCAGGGGAAGGCCGACCAGATTCACGACGACGTGATTGCCGGGATTGGCGAGCGCCGTCATCACTTCTTCGATGCTGGGCCCGCGTTCGGAGGTGCCCAGCACGATCGCGTGTGGAAAATTCTCGTAATCTCCCTCCGGATCGATCATGCAACATTGATAACCGGCTTGTCCAAGCCGCTCTAGGAGGCCCGTCGCAAGCGTGGATTTCCCGCCTCCGGAGCTTCCGGCCAGCAGCAGACTTTTACGTCCGGGCTGGAGAAACACGTCCTCTCCTGTCTCCCCTGTACCCAGGAGAATGCGATGCCTGGATACCGTTTGTTCTGCTCTCTCGAGATCGTCCTCAATGAGGTCTTCGATAATTTCGACTACCCCGGCTCCGTGGTCTTCAGCGGTGGTTCGATCGGCGGTTTCTTTCAGCATCGGGATGGCGTTCCGCACCGCCGCCGAATATTCGCAGAAACTGAGGAGGGCATGGTCATTCTCACCGTCGCCTATTCCCACGACATTGTGGGGCGAGAGCGCCAATTCGTCCAGTGCGGCCATGAGACCGCTGGCTTTGTTGATGCCGGTGGGAAGGATCATGACGGCGCCTTTATTAAAAATGATGCGCAATTCAAGTCCAAGGTCGCGAATGACATCCAGGACCACGTTCTCATGGGGCGACCAAGTCGCGATGATGCCATGTCCTATGCTGAGGGGTGCCACCCCCCTTCGACGCAGCTCGTCGACAAACGCGGGGCTGGGTGGGGGAGTCAGGATCCTGATCTCTTTGGTTGCAGGGCGATACAGGACCGCGCCGTTTTCCGCCACGATTCGTTCACACAGGGAAGCTTGGGGAAAGATCTCAAGGAGCTCAGGAAGTACACGGCCTGTCACAAGGAGGAATTTCCGGCCCGATGCCAGGAGCCGTTCAACAGCGAGAACAGTGCTCTCCGGCACCACTCCGGAGGTTGCAAGCGTGCCGTCATAATCTGCTGCCAAGGCCAAGTAGCGCATAGAAACCATTTTAATTATTAATAAAAGGAAGAAACAGGTCTCGAATTATATATCAAGGCCCAAGAGGTCGACGTAGCTAGGAACTCGCCTAGGGAGATAGGGAAACCCCTTCTTCTTTCGGTCCATGAACAACCCGGAGACAATAGGGCGTAGCCAATGGTATTTTGCCCCGGCCGGCCGAAGTGGTGGCGCGTCATATCCTGAGACGAAATTCTTCACCAATTCTTTATATGGTCCAACTTCTTTATATGGTCCAACCTCCCATAAACTTTCCCTCTTAAACTAGTACATTCTCTAGGTCCCGCGCCGCCATCACTCAGCGCATCATCAGGCGTCGTTCTGCATCACTCTACACGCTACACGCCGGAACGCCAGGTTTCCCCACCGGAGTCTCACGCAATGGTAACTGTCAATGCATCGGTGGAAGAGTCCGTTTTGGACCTTCTCCAGAGAACCGGTCCCTGCTCCCTGGATGATCTTGTCGTCCACCTCCCCAATTATTGCTGGAGTCAGGTGTTCCTCGCAGTTGATCGCATGTCGCGTGAGGACCTCTTGAAGGTCCGGCGCCTTACCTCATCCACCTATTTCGTCGCACTCTCATTGCGTCCCTCTGCAGGCCAGTTACCATCCCAATAGAAGAGGCCGCGACCATGATCTCTCCTCTCACCCGTTTTTGCGTTGGCTGTGGCCATGTCTTCGACGAACTGTTGCCGTCCGATCATGGGCCTGGCTGGATTAGAGGGGATGCCTTCCGCGTAAAGTACGGATTTGGGTTGGATCGTCTGACCTTGCGGAGAGACGCCTGTCCCCCATGCGCCCGAGTGTTTGCGATCGGCCGCCGTCACGTGCGGCTTGAGTTGGCGGAGAGATTGTATCCCCGATGAAGAGCCGGCCCGTTAACGGCATCATTGCCCTCTTCGTTCCGCTGGGCTGGCTGGCGGCCCTTCTTCAAGCATGCAGCCGGGACATACACGTCGCCGCCGATCTAGGTGCAGGGACTCTGCCCCAGGTAGCGGATGCAGAAGAAACATTCGGGGACCTTCAAATTCTCTTTGCTTGGGTCGTGTTCGCCGGTCTTGTCGTCTTTCTACTCGTTCGATTTAGAGAGAGAACCCATACACCGCGCGATGATAGTGAGGAACAGAAGCACCCACAAGAGAAGTACGCCTTCGAGCGCACGTTTTTCCCGTTATTTCGTCTCCGCCAGGAGATCGTGCAGGGTCTTCAATACAAAAGCAAATTGGGGATCGATACCATCGGACAGGACAGCTTCGAGGCGATGCGGGAAGATTTTGTCAATATCGCGCTCCTCAGCAATCGGTGGGGTGAGTCTTCATCTGAGAGATATGAGCAGTTTTATCTGCGTTGCGCTCAGGACGAACTGGGAGCGTACTTCAGGAATTTATATCAGCTTGTGCACTATATCGATGCCTCCCAGCGGGAGGACAAGCGATTCTACGTGCACCTCGTTCGCGCGCAGCTCTCCAATAGCGAACTGTACTTACTCTTCTACAATGGATTGAGCCGGTTTGGGCGGGAAAAATTCCTTCCGCTCTTACGCAAGTATGAGTTCTTTGAAACTCTTCCTGTCTCTGCGGATGTCCTCCAGGCAGATGCGGAACGTTATGGAAAGTCCGCCTTCGGTCAATCGCCAGAGTGGGCAGAAAGGTTTGCCCGCAGGAAAGGTCTCACCGTCCTTCTCGGTGAGCGCAGCTGAAAGCCATGTTCATGATCGACGAACGGAAAGATTGGTATGAAAGATTGAGAGGAAGATTCTTCAGTGAGCGAGTGGCCCTCAGCCTGTTCTTTGTCCCCGACAATAAAAAAGTGACTGTGCCCACTACCCCGCTCAGTAAAGGTTTTCGTTTCTGCGCGATGATCGGTCCGCACATTCCCGAATCCGTTCTCGAGCATCATAACGAGTTTCATGCCGGTCCAAGGCCATTGCTTCCCTGCTATGGCACTCACGATCAAGGAATATGGTTGCCAGAGCGTTAAGAGCGGCGTGCTCTAGCCGGCGCCGCCCGTGGGCTGGAAAACATCGCACCACCATGAACGCGAGCATTGTTTGCTCCCCCCTTCTTGTCTCCTTGTAACGCGGCGATTCCCCCCTAGGGCGCTCCCCAGTTCCCTCTCCCCATGGCCTACAGTAACTTATTACTGTGCCCGCTCAGAACCTGATTCTTTCGACTCGAGGAGGAAGCCGTATCGGGAGAGAAGGGAGCAATCCGTCAATTGTTAGCGCATTAATATTTGTGTATTTTCAACGGGGTTATCGCATGTATCACGAACAGTCAGATCCTATAGACCCATCGAGTCCATCAACGACCAGTCTCGATTCCTCACAGAATGATAACCTTTCTATGATTCGTGTCCTACTGGTCGACGATCATACGATGCTTCGACAGGGGCTTCGGAGTGTTATTGATGGGTCTCATAGGATGCTGGTGGTTGCGGAAGCGAGCAATGGGGTCGAAGCGATTGAAGCGGTACACCACTCGAAGCCTGATGTGGTGGTCATGGATGTGAATATGCCGTGCATGAACGGTATTGAGGCCACCAAACGCATTAAGGAAGAGTTTCCAGAAATGCCCATTATCGGGCTGTCTGTACAAACGGGAATGGACATCGTCCAGCAGATGCAAGCCGCCGGCGTTTACTCCTATCTTACGAAAGAATCGGCAGTTGAAACGCTGTGCCGCACCATCGAAGACGCGGCCGCACATAAAGAGTGAGCGGCTCTCAATCTACTTAACCGAGCCTAGAAAGTATTGCAGTGGGTTGACGTGAAAGAGGAGAGGGCATCATGGGAAAAGCATTTATTCTGTGGCTGCTGGGGGTTCCGTTCACTTTACTTGTCGTCCTGTGGTTCTTTGGCGTTTTTCGATGAGTAGAAGTGCAATGCATTGCGGGGCATGATGCTACCGGACTGTGAGAACTCGCCGACAGTCCTATTCGCCATACTTTTTCGATGGTTGATGTGGCGAAACCACTTTCGCCATATTTCGTGGACATAGACATTGCTCAGATTCCTCCACTCTTCCCATTGAAGGTTTCCCCTCTATGGAGATAAAACTCTTTACCCTGAAGCTTGGCCTTCTTTTTTTTTGGTGCCTGTGGTTTTCAATCGTGTTTCTTACAA
>JBBRRM010000058.1:0-11104 GCA_038275915.1 Nitrospirales bacterium | reverse complement strand
GTAAGCATGAACAGGATGGCAATGATCTTCATTTCTACACCTCCGCGGTACAACCACGTTCACATCAAATCGTTCGTTTAGCCCGCCTGATATAGCAGGCTACGACGGGCCTCTTTCAACAATTTTGCTACAACTGAAGCGCTTAATCAATTCTTGGCTTCCAGAGATATGCCAAATCACAGAGAGAACAGCACCATCTCTTTGTTGCTCGGTGGCTCTGTAGGTGGAGTCCCACAGCGAAAATGCCGAAACGCTGATAGGCGTGGGAGATTTAACTCATTAGGATCGCAGAGCAGCAATTGCATTATCTCCCTCCGGTGAGCATTCAGGGGAACGGTTCTTCTGTGTAGGAATGGTCATTGTGTCAGCCACATCGTACTGCCCACCACAAGTCCTCTTCAGCATTTCATCTTTCGAACGACTGGAGCAGACAGAGACCATCCTGAGTACAGAGGGTGCATGATAGGATATCGTTTCCCTACCCGATCATGGATCGGTCTCCATATTCTGTGAGAGCGCTCAACGAACGGACACAATGCATCTGAGTCTCGAGAAAAAAACCGAGATCGCCATTGCACTCATGCTGTCGCTTCTGCTGGGCATTGGCTTCGTTTCCTACCGCAGCTCAACCGAATTCATTCACAGCTCGGCTGAAGTGGTCCACAGCCGCGAGATTCGTGGAAGTCTTCAGCGCATTCTCTCCCTCATAGAGGAACTCGAAACCGGCCAACGGGGCTATATCATCACAGGAGAAAGCTCGTTCCTGGAGCCCTACCTAAGAGCCACGGATAAAATCGAAGACAGGTTGATGCACGTCAAAACTCTCATTGTCGATGAGCCTAAACTGCAAGCACACATCGATATCCTCATCAGTCTGGTGAGGTCGCGAATCGCCTTTGCCGCAGAGTCGATCGATTTGCGACGCTCCCGAGGATTCGCAGCGGCGAGAGACCTGCTTCTCTCTGGCAAAGGTAAACAAGAAATGGACCAGATCCGCGCATTGATCACCGAGATGAGGGAAGCGGAAAAGATTCAACTACTGGAGCACTCCAATAGGACCAAGGCACTTGCGCAATCGACGATTGCGGTAGCTGAAACCGGCAGCGCCATCGCCATAGTGATTGTTCTGGTTATGGGAACGGTCTATCGTTGGGGACTGACCGTACGCCGGCGGACCGAACACGCCTTACAAGAAAGCCTCGCGAAACAGGCCTTGGTGATACAGGCACTCCCTGTGGTCATCTATTCATCGAGGGCCTCGGAAGATTTCGCAGCACTCTGGGTCAGTGACAACATTGAACAGGTGAGCGGCTTCTCCCGTGCCGTATTTTTGAACGACACCGGCCTGTGGGCAGCCCGGCTCCATCCAGATGACCGGGAGCGCGTCTTTCAAGAGTTGCAGCGGCTTCCAGAGGTTGGAACGCTCAATGTCGAGTATCGATGGCAGGTCTCCGATGGAACGTATCGCTGGTTCCTCGATCAAGCAGTGCTCCAGGCGAATCCTGATGGACAGGCCCGGGAGATCCTGGGTCTCTGGCTTGATATTACAGAACGAAAGGGGATGGAAGATCGGCTCAGAGAAGTCAATGAGCGCCTGACGGCTCTGGTCCGGGCATCACCGGTCGGAATCGTGATCCTTGACGCCGATGGCCTCTGCCAATTATGGAATCCAGCGGCGGAACGCATCTTTGACTGGCGCGAAGACGAAGTGCTGGGACGTCCCCTTCCGACTGTATCGCCGGAGCAATCTAATGAACACCGCCTCCTGCGAGAACGCGTGATGAAAGACGAAGCCTTCACCGATCTGGAAATCGTGCGCTATAGGAAGGACGGATCTCCGGTGTACATCAACCTCTCGACGGCGCCACTTCGTGACCCAGACGGCACTATTTCTGGATTGCTGGGTCTGATGGTCGATATGAATCAACGCAAGCAAGCCGAGCTCTACCTCAGCCAGTCACGAGACCAGCTGCGAGCCTTGACGATGCGACTGCACTCGGCACGGGAAGAAGAAGGGACAAGGATCGCTCGCGAAGTTCATGATGAATTGGGGCAGGCCATGACCAGCTTGAAGCTGGATTTATCCTGGGTGGCGAGGCGGCTTTCCATGCCTGAGACGGCTCATAGTCGCGGGCATATGCTCGAGCGCATCCAGGGAACGATGCGGCAGCTCGATATCACCATCCAATCCGTGCGCGCGATTGCGACTGCATTGCGTCCCAGTGTGTTGGACGAACTTGGCCTTGCGGCGGCCCTTGACTGGCAGACACGCGATTTTGAGAAGCGGACCGGGATACGATGCGATTGGTCGATGCCGTCGATCCCTATTCCGATCGGACCGGATCAGGCCACGGCAATCTTTCGGATTTACCAGGAGATCCTCACCAATATCGTCCGCCATGCCCAAGCTTCTAACGTCCGTATCCGTCTGGATATTTCGGCTGGCTGGCTCGTCCTCGAAGTCTGCGATAACGGTCGAGGAATTCCTGAATCGACATTGGTCGACAGGAATTCCTTGGGGTTACTTGGGATGCGAGAGCGGGCTGCCCAATGGGGCGGCAACATCTCGATCCTTGGGGCTGAGGAACAGGGTACGGCAGTGAGTGTTCGCCTACCGCTTTCGGGAAGAGTTGCATGATGCGGATTCTCATCGCCGACGACCATCCATTTGTGCGCCGTGGTGTCGAGCAAGTTCTGACCGATGAATTCCCAGGAGTAGTGATCGGGGAGGCGTCCAATGCCCCGGAACTGCTTGAAATGGCTGGAAAACACCGCTGGAATTTGGTCGTGTTGGACCTGACGATGCCGGGCCGGAGCGGGCTGGATGCTTTGCATGAATTGAAAACCATCTGCCCCGACACTCCCGTGCTCGTGCTGAGTATGCACCCGGAGGACCAATTCGCCATGCGGGTTCTTCGAGCCGGAGCCGATGGATACCTGACCAAAGAGAGTATCCCGGAGGAACTCGTGCAGGCTGCCAGAAAAATCATGGCGGGTGGCAAGTACATTCGCCCTTCCGTCGCAGACCTTCTCGCTACGCAACTTCAGCAAGGTGATGCCAATCAGCCGCCCCATGCCAGGCTGTCCGATCGCGAATTCCAGGTCTTGGGCTTGATCGCCAATGGCAAAACCGTCACACAAATCGCCGAAGAGCTCTCATTGAGCGTCAAAAGTGTCAGCACCTACCGAGCGCGCATTATGGAGAAACTCCACTTGAAATCGACGGCGGACCTCACCCGGTATGCGCTCGAACACCGTTTAATCGTCTAACTCGATATCTTCCCCCCTGTTTTACTCTGTGCTTTCCATGCTTTCCGCATATATGTAGGAAATGTCCCACACCCACGCCGCGTAACATCTGTCACAGGATTTGGGCGCTGTCTGATCGTACGCCACGCTGATGTCGTGCGTAATGCTATTACACGACCAGAGGAGAAAGGACACTGTTATGACACCTCTATTCAATCAGAAATCCCAGCGAGAAGACCGGAGATGGCTATCACCTGTACTTCCCTCTATTCTGGCCGCCGTGAGCCTCATTGCAACTATTGACGTGACAAGTCTGGCCGCAGCAGCAGAATGTCAGGGTACCGACGTTATGGGGGGCAATACCATAGGAGAGATGGGAACATGGAAAGGGACAACTCTCACCGTCCCGCCACTGACCCTCACGGTTGAGAGGGACATTTTTGGAGCACTCGAACCCTTTCCGGTCGTCGGGGGAACACCATCTATCAAGAGCAGCCAAACCGTATGGGGAAATACGGAGAGTCAACTTAAGGCCACAAGCGAGGTCTGTGGGGGACAGTCAGTCCGCAAGGATGCACTCTTCAATCAAGCCATACTCCGATCTATAGTCAAAACTCCCTTCAAAGCCAACACACAATTCAAGAAAGCTCCTCCTCTCCTATACAATGGGAAGAGACAGACCCTTAGAATCCGAACAACTGTGCCGGAGATCGAAATTTCCCCGCGCTATCAGGCCACCACGATCATTGGACCGGTTATGGAAATCCCAAAACCCGGTGGTTCCACTGACCGTACCATGAGTCAGACCGTGACCGTGCCCCCCTCTACAGTCCAATCGTCTTCCGCGCTCGGGAGTGAGCCGCTCCTTGCTTTGAGCCCATTTGAGAATGCTCCGCAACTGCCTGTGAACGAGTCTCTCCGTATGAACCTGACGACTACGCATGCGCTGCAAGGCGGAAACTGTGCGAGCGGATGTCCCTGAGCGCGACTGAGCCAAAACGGCCTGACTCTCATATTTTTCGAGAGGCCTGTCTGCATTGAGCACATGCCCTGCTACTTCTAGGCTACAGCTTCCCATCGTCTGAGATACTAGACCCCGCTATTCTGAAGAAAGCAATGTCACGTGCACCTCTCGTGTGCGCGGGCCATCCAATTCGACCAGCATGACGGATTGCCACGTACCGAGAACCAATTTGCCTGCCGACACAGGAATGGTGAGGGAGGGGCCCAAGATCGACGAGGCCATGTGTGACCAGGCATGCGACGGGTCATGGGCATGCCGGAATTGAATGGGCGGAATCATCTGTTCCACAACTTGAAGAAAGTCCTGCTCCGTCCCCTCTCCGATTTCCCCTGTTGTTAATGCGGCCGTCGTGTGCGTGACGAAGAGCGAACAAAGTCCCTGCTGCATCTTGGACCTTCGAATCGCCGCCGCAATCTTCACGGACAGATCCACCACCTCTTTCAGTTGGGTGGTGGTGACGTGTAGAATTTCAGTCATCGCTCATTGCTCCATTTCGTATCGGGGTGTTTCAGAAGATTATACGCCGCAATCGATGTAACGGTTGTAGCGGCTCAGTCGAGCTGAAAGACATTCGCGCAGAAAATTCACTCATTCGTCAATCAGCAACAGCAGAGTGTGCAATGATCGAATCCAGTTTTTGCTTCTTGCCTGGTGTTGGCCCTCGAACAGAACGCCATTTCTGGCACGAGGGTCTGTGGACCTGGGAACAGTTTCTGATGGCCCGCAAAGTGCCCGGCATCGGCCAGGCCAGAAAAGCTCAGTTCGATCAAGACATTCAAATGGCGCGTGAGCACTTTGTCCGTGGAAACTCCCGATACTTTGCCAATATTTTCCCATCGCGGTATCAGTGGCGACTCTACGAATGGTTGCGCGGAGAGGCCGTGTATCTGGACATCGAAACAAATTCTTTCGGTGAGATTACCGTCGTCGGGCTCTACGGTCACGGGACTTACACGGCCTTGATCCGGAATGAAACGCTCGACTGGAGACGGTTAGCCGAGGAACTCAGCCAATACGAACTCTTAGTCACCTTTTGCGGGACAAGCTTCGATCTTCCTATGCTTATTGCCCACTTTCCCAACCTGCCTCTCACCCAGCCCCATATCGATCTCTGCGGTGTCGGTCGGCAACTGGGATATCGCGGCGGACTCAAAGCTATCGAACGACGGATGGGAATCGAGCGCACACCCGCGCTACAAGGCTTCACAGGGGCAGACGCGGTTCGGCAGTGGAACCGTTGGCGCCATCGGCGGGACGACGAGGCTCGAAGGCTCCTTGTCGCCTATAACGAAGCCGATTGTGTGAACCTTGAGCACCTCGCCGATGCATTCTACTGCCAACTCGTCCAGTCTACAGGTCTGCATGAATCCAAGACTAGGAGTGGAGTCGAGGGCGCGCATACTGTCTCTGGGGCATTCGCGCCCTGACTAGGGCATTTACTAGCTGCCAGCTCCATCCCTAGGCGCACTATATAGAGAGTGCTGGTGTTCACATTTTTCCAATTCCAAACTAAAGGAGACTCCTATGAGACTTATAGCGCGATTCGTGGCTTGCATAGCCCTGCTGCTCCTGTCGACAACTCCTCTATTCGCCGCTGATCCGGTGAAGGATAAGGAAGCGTCCCCGTCATTGGGAGAGCGCATTACGAAGGACGCCGTGACGGGTACCCTGATGAAGATCGAAGGCGAATACTTCTCCATAAAGGACAGTGACGGCAAGCAGGTAAAACTGCACGTGGACAAGAGCACGAAATTAGATAAGGTCGTAGAAGGCGACAAAGTAAAGGCGTACATGACGGACAAAGGCCATGTGACGACTTTACAGCGCCTCGAGAAATAGTCGCAATCAAGCTATCACCTCCTCGCACTCCAGACGGAGCTTCACGAGGGCGGCAAAAACGGCCGCCCTCGTGCTCCCTCACATCTTCCCCCCGCGGCGAACCCCGACCTCGTCGAGATGTTTGAGTAAATCCGCAGGATCCTGATAGACGCGATAGGCACCGGCTCGTTCCAATTCGTCCTGTCCATACCCTCCTGAGAGCAATCCTACTGACAGCGCAAAGGCTCGCCGCGCCGCAAGCATGTCCCAGACGCTATCCCCCACGATGACACAACGGTTCATCGGAACTCCCAGCCGCTGTCCGGCCGCAAGAAACAGATCGGGATCTGGTTTTGCGAAGCGGACATCGTCGCGCGTAATGATGGGAACCTCGTCACGGAGGTTCAACAGCTTCAGTGCATGAGCCGCGTTCTGTAATCGCCCGCTCGTCGCAATGGCATGGGGTACGCGATGTTCGGCCAATGTCTCGAGAAGTTCGTGCGTCCCAGGGAGCACCCGGAGGGAAGGGGCTTGTTTGGCAAAGGATTCGGAATGGACGCGCTGAATGCGTTCCGCGAGCTCTCTTGAAACAGGCTGGCCGGTTTCCCGAGCGAGAGCCGAGAGCATCAATCCCCCGCTCATTCCGATTTGACGGTGAATGCGCCACACCGGCAACTCAATGCCGGACGCCTGAGTCGCCTCCCGCCATGCCAGGACATGCTGATAAACACTATCTATCAGTGTGCCGTCCAGATCGAACAGAAATGCCAAAGACTCCCGATCATATGGTGTTGTCACAATACACCTCTCTGCATGGGATGAATATCGTCCGGCTTCTTCAATAGCAGTAGTGATTTTATCGCGCGCGCTCCTGGATCCCTGTTCATCAATGGAGAGATCACCGTGCAAAAACAAGCACACTATTCGCCGGCAGCACGAGCACAGCCGAGCAGCCATAACCATGGAGCGGTTGCGGGTCGGTGACGATCCGGCCTCCATTGCCGGCCACGGATGGATTGACCCAATTCTCGTATACGTCGCTGTTGAAGATCTCTCTCCAGTCCCCCTCGCCAGGAAATCCGATGCGATAGTCGGGGCGTGTCCTGTTCCCTAGATGCGCGACGACGATGACGTCGTGTCCCTCTCCTTCCACCCAGCGGTGAAACGCCAGCACGCGATTCTGATCGTGGACATGCATGAGACGAAAGCCCTGTCCGCGCAAGCCGGCCCTCTGCCGGCGCACCCCGAGCAATTCCCGCGTGAATCGCACATGGTCGAGCATCTGCTTGTCGCCCTGATCGAGGCCCGCCCAGTAAAGGAGCAGATCGTGATGAGACACAAAATCGTCCGACCACTGTTTGTCTTCTAGGAATTCCTGTCCCATGAACAGCATCGGGATACCAGGGGCCGTCAAGCTGAGGCCGGTCGCAACGCGGGCCCGGCTGCGGGCGAACCAGGAGCGGGGGTGATCCGAATCCCCGAGTCTGGCAATACGCTGCTCCCGACCGTCATAGACGATGTCGTGATTTTCGGATCCCTGCACGAAGCGCCACTGCTCCCCGAAGCCCTCCGGCCAGAGGCTTCCGGCGAGGCCCGTCATGTTGAGGGGGCCCTCATCCGGTGCGCTCGCGTTGCCAATGACGTCACGAATGGCGATGCGGAAGCCGTCTGTCAAGGTCGTGTCGAACCCGGCTCCCTCCGGCGGCGTCTTCACCACGTAGGGATTCACGTTCCAATACTCGGCCAGGTTCACCGCCCCGGGGCGGTGCGCATGCACGGTGGCCGTGAGATCCTGACAAAACCTCCACCCGTGCGGCGCGCCGTCGTGATCGATCACGCTGACCTGATCGTATCGGAAACCGTCCACACGGTATTCGTTGAGAAAGAATTTGGCGTTCTGGATAAGAAAATCCCGCACCTCGGGCTTGGCGAAGTCAAACACGAGGCCGCCGGCATGTCCCTTGTCCGTGAAATAGAGCGAGTTCTTCTGGCCGCCGGCAGGAGATTGGCGGTCGAAGAAGCACAGGCTCTGATCGCCGAACTCACCGCCTGCGTGGTTGTAGACGACATCGAGGATCACGGCCAGGCCGTGGAGATGACAGAGATCCACCAGGGCCTTGAGCTGATTCATTTCTCCGCGCAGATCCTCCGTCCCATAGCGGGGCAGGCCCTTCGCATCAAGCAGCCCATTCACCTTTGTGACGTACGGAGGCAGGTCGGCGTCCACCACGGAAAAGTCCATTTCGGGCGAGAAATAGTCGGTCCCGTTGTAGCCGAGACTGAACCTGGTTGGAAATTCCTGAATGGGCAAGAGCTGCAGCGCCGTGACGCCGAGCTCCGCCAGATAGGGCAGCTTGCTCGCGACGTCGAGAAACGTGCCGCCTTTGCGCGGGAGGTTCGGCATGAAAAACGTGCCGACGTGGAGCTGATAGAGAACGAACTCGTGAAAGGGCGGAGTCACAAACCCGCTCTCATGCCAGGCAAAATCGGTTCTCCTGACAATACATTCGCTGGGAAAGGGCGACGCGAGTTCCCGGGCATAGGGATCGCGCTTCGGCCCCTCGCTCCCCTCTCCGACGACGTAGAACATGTAGTGCTGGCGATCCTGAACGCGCGGAATGAAGCCCCGCCAATGGCCGAGCTCATCGCGCGTGAGGAGGCTGGCATCGTTTCTGACCCGCTGGTTGAAATCGCCGACCGCATACACAGCCAGAGCATATGGCGCCCATACGCGGAAGGTGGCACCGTCAGCAATGAGATTGACCCCCATCGGGGTAGCGGAATGGATGTGATCGAGCGATGCGGGCATGATGAAGAAAGATCCGTTGAAAAATAATCCTTTGAATTCATGGTATATCACCGCCACGTGGGGAGCAGCAATCTTGCCTCGAGCATAGCAAACCACTGCATTAGTGGGCCACCGCTGACATCGCGGCATGATCATTCATACCTAAGGCCGCAGTTCTGCCAGGTCCGTTTCCCCACGTCCAACGGTGTGAGTATCGGTGCGCTGGTGGACCTTCTCTTCAACCGGCTGTAAAATACCTCCACACCCAATGGCTATCCATCCTCTGGGAGGTTCGCATGGCACATAGTCATCACGCTCAAGGAGAGCAGAACTATCGGGCCAGGGCACTGAAACTATTTCCGTTGATCTGTGCGCATTGCGGCCGCGAATTTGACGGTAAGAAGCTGAGCCAGCTCACGGTCCATCACAAGGACCACGACCATGACAATAATCCGGCAGACGGAAGCAACTGGGAGTTACTGTGTCTCTACTGCCACGACAATGAGCACCAGCGGGACCAGGTGGGAGGCGCTCCTGCTGAGGCGCCGCAAGGCCGGGTTCAAGATCGGCCTTCCACTTTCCAACCGTTTGCCAAACTTTCGGACCTCCTTAAACGCAACACCTAGCGGTCATCCGGGGTCACCAGCTAACCTCCTCGCGCTGGTGCCATCAGCGACAGGCCATCAGCCATATGCCCCTCTCTTTATGCCCCTCCAGTCTAGCTAGGATGAACCATAGACGAGTCCCTGCCCGTTCGTGCTATATGCTATGCGCTATCACCTGAATACGACGGCCATCAGCCCCATGTCATTCGGCATTCGCTCATGAAAGTTGCCCATCCTCGCGATCCGTTGCACGGAATCACGTTAGAGACCATCATCAAGGAGCTGGTTGAGCGGTATGGGTGGGCCGAAATGGGTCGTCGGGTTCCGATCCGCTGTTTCCTCCACGACCCCAGCGTAAAATCCAGCCTCACGTTCCTCCGAAAAACGCCCTGGGCACGGGAGCGGGTCGAAGGTTGGTACATCGCGTACAAAGACATGTGAGGACGCACTGCCGGATCCATCCATCTGCATCATTCACAATCAAGGAACCACGACTCTATGGCCTCGAATGCGACCATTTTCAAGGCGACCGTGCAGATCTCCGACATGGACCGCCACTACTATCAGGACCATGCGCTGACCCTGGCGCGCCACCCATCTGAAACCGACGAACGTATGATGGTCCGCCTGCTCGCCTTTGTACTACATGCACACGAAGCCTTGGCATTTGGCCGTGGGTTGAGCAGTGAAGAGGAACCTGCTCTCTGGCACAAGGATTTGACAGGTGCCATCGAGCGCTGGATTGAGGTGGGCCAGCCGGATGAGAAATCCATTCGCCAGGCCTGCGGTCGCGCGAAACAAGTCTGCATCTATACGTATGGGGGCCGCGGCGCGGACCAGTGGTGGGAGAAAAACCTGCCCACCCTGAATCGGTTGAATAATCTGTCCGTCATGAATGTGCCCTCGGACGGAAGCCGGGCCTTGGCCGCACTCGCGCAGCCAAGCATGCAGTTGCAATGCACCATTCAAGAAGGACAGATTTGGATGGGAGACGGGAGCAACAGCGCGCACATTGAATTGACGATCTTGAAAGGCGCGTCACTCCAGCCTGGAAAGTGACGCGGGGATGGCATGATATGCCTGACTTAAAAGGGAGGAGTCATGAAAGAGAAGAAACGCCTCCCGATCAGTGGTGAGCCGATTGTCTGGACCAGTCCTTTCGCCGCGCTGAGGAATGTGAGCCTGCCATCGGATCCAGCGCTGCCGCCTGGTGATGCTCCACGCGACGCGGCACCCGCACCAAAGAAGAATCGCGGGAGGGTGGATATTATTCGTCAAACCGCGCATCGAGGCGGCAAGACCGTGACGGTCGTTTCGGGTTTTATTGGCATTGGTCTTCCCGAGAAGGAAGCACTGGCCAAGGAGATCCAGAAATCCTGTGGGACCGGAGGTACGGTAAAGGAGGGACAGATCGAGATTCAGGGCGATCACCGAGAAGCGGTCGTCCGCATCCTGACCAATGCCGGTTTTCGACCGGTGTTGGCTGGAGGATAACAAGCCCGAGCAGCCCGTCGATTGACTTCCTCCCCTTCCCGCGGTACAGCTTGCCCAATATTCGGACAAGACATGCTCTGCATGGTGCATAACTGAAAGGCCGCCATTATGAAAAACGTAGAGATG
>JBBRRM010000057.1:0-11185 GCA_038275915.1 Nitrospirales bacterium | reverse complement strand
GGCTGGATTGGTCAATGTCCATGTGCAAGTCGCGCGAAGAGGCAACCCGCCAACGAATATTGGATTGGGGTCCCAAGTTCCGGCTGATAAGGCTCGTGAAGTCATCAGGTTGGCGCTAAAATACAATCATGCGGTTTCAATTCTCCTTCCGGAGCGTCTTTTCCCTCCCCGGTTCGTGACGATCGCCTCATCCAATTTTGATGACACAGTCGAGTATCCCATTCTGAAAGAAGACCTCGCGCATTTGCTCGATACCTCTTTGACGACTGAGCAGTTTCACGAATTGTATCGCCGTCTGACGTCGGTTCCATTGAAGTCTGCCGGTCGCTACTAGCATGCAGAAAGGATTGGACATGGTGATGAGTCTCACGCGAATGACCGGTGCACTTCTCCTCGTATTGCTACTCCCAGCACAGGGCGTGATGGGCGCGACGGTCAAGGACATTCAGGCGCAAGGCACGGCCATGATGAAGGACGCAGATGAAATGGTGATGCACGGGGGAATGGGGGATACCAACGCGATCGTCCATCACTGCGGTGAAGTCGGCAAACATGCGGAAGCGATTCTTCACTCCCTCTCCCAGAACGATCCTCACGGCAAGGAAGCTCTCCCGCATTTGCTGGAGGCGATCAAGCACTGCCAGCGGGTCGTGGAACTGGGGAATAAGGTGGATCCGGGAGCCAGTTTGAATCCGGCGACAAAGCCCGTGCGGCGGCAAAGGAAGCCGTGAAGCATCTGGCTGCTCTCAAAGAGAGTGGTGCCTAGCAGTTTGCCAGTGTCTTATCGAAGCGGAGTCGATGGCTACTGGTCAGGTTTTGGGGTAAGCGGGCTCACCGCGTTCTGGTTCCGTCCAGGATGATAGGATTTCAGAAGTTTCGTCACGATCGGCATCATCTTTTCATTGCTGGATGCCGGGATTTTTATCCGGACCCCTCTGCCCTCATTCCGGCCCAATGACATAATGTGGATTTCTCTCACCCGGATATTCGTGTGACTACGATAAGTGAAGGTAAGTTGCGTGGCATCGAATCCACCGAGTGAGGTGGAGCGATCCGTCTCCCACGCGATGTTGATCTGTTTCTTTTCGTATAGTCCCGTGATAATGCGCCGGTGAGCCTTGACGAATTCATCGAGGGTTTGTCGACCATCCGCACTGCTCCCTTGGATGACGTTCATGAACCCTGAAACGGCGACCTGACCATCCTCGCCGGACGGAGAAATCGTGATCCCGGTCCCATCCGGCATCGGATTGCCGAGACGCCAGTCTGAGGGATACAGCACCGAAAAACCGAACCGGGGATTCGAGTAACTCTTCCAAGTGCCAGGATCGGTCGCCTCTGCAGCTACGTCGAGAGAAGCCAGGAACCCTACCACCCAGCTCATCACGATCACGATCAAACACCAACGAATCACCACATGTCTTTTTCCCTTCTTCATCCTTGGAAGAAACATGCATAGAACTATACTGGAACTGCTCCGCTGATTGAAGTACAAGAAGTGCCAATCGTCGGTAAGACAACGCTGCCTAAGAACGATATGACGGTATCTGCAGATATTGCAGTGATTGGGGCCGGAGCCGCAGGCCTTGCGGCGGGCATTTTTGCTGCGGAACGGGCCGATCCATCCACTCACCTCAGCGTGCACGTTTTCGATGGGGCCAAGTCCATCGGGGCCAAAATCCTCGTCTCCGGCGGGGGGCGCTGCAATGTCACACATGAGGTGGTGACACCCATCGACTTCTTCGGCAATCGCCGCATCATTAAGAATGTCCTGGCCGCATTTTCTGTCGAGAAGACCATCCAATGGTTTGCTTCGCTGGGTGTGGATCTCAAGCGCGAAGAGACGGGCAAGCTCTTTCCGGTGACGGACAAAGCGCGAACTGTCTTGACGGCACTCGTCCATCGCTGTCACGAACTGGGCATTGCCATTCTCCCCGACCATCGAGTCATAGACGTCGCCTGTCTCACCGGCTCAGAAGCTGGTTTTGTCCTTCACCATAGTCATGGGACTCTGCAAGCGAAGCAGGTCATTCTGGCCACCGGCGGGCGCTCGCTTCCGAAAACGGGGAGCGACGGGTTCGGCTATGAACTCGCCCGTCGCCTCGGACATCAAGTGACCACGACCACTCCGGCCCTGGCCCCGTTGCTCCTGGAGGAGTCCCTGTTTCATAAGAATCTTTCAGGCGTCTCGCAGGAAGTGGAACTGACGACGACAGTGAACGGCCATGTCGTTGATCGAAGAACCGGCAGTTTGCTCTGGACCCACTTCGGGATCAGTGGCCCGGTCGTCATGGATACCAGCCGCTTCTGGACGAGTGCGCGAGAAAAGGGCGAGTCGGTTGGTCTGTGCGTGAATTTCCTGCCGGCACTGACTCAGGAGTCAGCCCGCCAGTGGTTCATGGAGCAAGCAGTGGGGGCGCCTCGTCGTTCGCTGACCAAGGCCCTGGCGCATGTGGTCACGGAACGATTCGCCGAATCCCTCTGCCGATATCTGGGGGTCAACGAACAAACGATGATTGCCCAACTGCCCCGAAAGGATCGGGATCGTGTGCTGATGGCGCTCACGAAGTTTCGACTCCCGGTGCAACAAGATCGTGGATGGAACTATGCGGAAGTCACCGCGGGTGGTGTCCCCCTGGAGGAAATCAATTTCCGTACGATGGAATCGAAACTGGTCCCGGGGCTCTATCTGGTCGGGGAGATTCTCGATTGCGATGGACGGATCGGCGGTTTCAACTTTCAATGGGCCTGGGCCACGGGATTCCTGGCAGGCTGCGCTGCGGCAGGACATCATCAGCCGGCGTCGAGAAATCCGGAAACTCAGACTGGCATGTAGACCCATTCCCGCGCACCCGAGACGATTCTCGGACTTTTTTACTTCCAGATCTAAACGACATGATCGCGCTAAACCACGTTATGAATAAGTACCTATGAATTAACAACCATTGCGAGTCTAATTTACCGAAAATTGTTGACTGAGAAATTCATCAGGCCATAATAGATTCACATTAGAGAAAGTTTATGACCTCCGAGGTCTCCCTCTTTTCCCAGATCGATTTCGTCGCGTCCCTCCGTCGGCCACACACTCCCATCCGAAGCAACGCCCATACGATGCCCCGGAGATAGATACTGCTTGGCATGCACGGGAACTCCAATTTGTTGAGCGCCGTCGTGCAACTGCGTATTTCTTCCCTCGAAGCTTATGAGCACGACCGCTAAAGGGCGCGGTCCAAAGGCGTGCTGATAATTTTGTGTTCGTCTTGCGGGACGTAAGTAGAGGAGGTTCCGGTAGAATTGTCACTTCAAATGTTCCTGACAACGCTTTGTTTCATATAATTCTGTCTCATGTCACTCATAGTCGGTTGTCAGAAAGACGCTTATATCTGACAATAGAATCCCCCATGCTGCGAGGGGTCGCCAGGTCTCCCCACCGCACAACGCTCTGCGACAGGATTAGCCTCGCTCTGTTTATTTGAATGGCCGATGCTCAAGACTCTGATGATTTACCTAGCTGAGAGTGGTGCGAAGGGCTTCGATAGCTGATGGCACGAACATCACTCCCGGGGTTCAGTCCCAAAGGCCTTCCTCGCCACAGTCTGAGGATATCTTCCTCCTCGACGTGATCACCTCGTTACAGATCGGAAGCAGTGTATGGCACGCGCTACAATTGTCCCTTCGTCACCTGACTTTCATGCTCTGTTTGAGTCAGCTTCCGGTCTGCAACTTGTTCTGACACCCGACTTGACTGTCGTGGCGGTGAGCGAGGCCTATCTAAGTGCGACAATGAGCAATCGGGAGGAGATTCTCTCCCGGCACCTCTTCGACATCTTTCAGGACCACCCTGATGATCCGACTGCCACGGGCGCCTCCAATTTGCGTATATCCCTCGATCGAGTCCTGCAAAATCGAGCGCCCGACACCATAACGGCACAGAAGTACATCATTCGGAGGCCCACATCGTATGGCGGCGGATATGAACAACGACTTTGGACCTCGGTCAATTCACCGGTCCTGGGACCGAATGGAGAAGTGACCTATATCATCCATCGTGTCGATGACGTCACGGAATTTGTCCGCCTAAAACAGGCCGGAAGCGAACAGCGCCGGCTTACGGGGGAGTTACAGACCCGCGCTGGAGATTTGGAAGCGGAGCTTGTCCGTAGCGAGCAGCACGTCCAAGAGGTTAATACACAACTGCAAACAGAACTGGACGCTCGTCAGCGGGCGGAGAAGGCGCTGCGGCAGAGCGAACAAAGATTCCGTGCCATTGGCGAGACCGCGACCGATGCCATTGCGCCTCCACACGTACGAAGCAGGACCATCGCAATCGTGGCAGTGAGTGTGGTCTTGACGGCGGGCATCTTTGCCTTGGATATCCTGACCCCGTTCGGCTTTATCGTCTGGCTATTTTATCTCCTTCCGGTATTGCTCTCATCCAGGATACACAGGCAGGCCTGGCCGTTCACTTTTGCAGGATTCTGCTCGGTGCTGATCGGCGTTGGCCTCTATTTCTCCCCGACCGATGCCTCCATGGCCTTTGCATGGACGGACCGCCTGATCGGCGTCGCACTGTTCTGGGCAGTTGCAGTGGCCGCCTCCCGCGACGAGCCGGCGTCCGAACGGCTGATCTTCGGTCTAAGCCACCAAACCGTTGCCAATCTGATGAGTGTCTGCCTCGTCGCGATTCTTTTGGAAAGTATGACGTACCGGGTCACGATGGCCTCTCAAGAGTCGGTACGGCTCGTTGCACATACCGAAGCGGTTTTGACCGAGCTGTCTCTCACCCTTTCTAGTCTCACCAATGCGGAAACCGGTCAGCGTGGCTTCCTCCTGACCGGCCAGGACCGGTATCTGGAGCCCTACCAGCAAGCGGAGACGAAGATCCCCCGGCACCTCGAACGTCTCAAGACCCTGACGCAAGACAATCCGCTTCAGAGGAGCCGTCTCCAAGCCCTCGAAGCAGGGGCGGAGGAGAAGTTGGCCGAACTCAGCGACAGCATCGTCGCCTTCCAAAAACACGGACCGGACGCGGCCCGACGCATCGTCGAGAGCGACCGGGGGAAAACCATCATGGACACCCTCCATCGCAGGGTGGGCGAGATCGAGAGCATTGAACGGGAACTGCCGGCTTAACGGTTGCAGCAAACGGCGATCCTATTCCAGTCGCAAATCCTGGTCCTCATGCTGGGTGGGCTCGCCTTTGTGGGAATGATAACCGCGGTCGTCCTGCTCCTGCGACGGGAGCAGATCGCACAGCGGCGGCATGCCACCGCCATCCGCCAAATGTTGGTGACGTTGGACGCCGCGACGGACGCCACGTTCGTCTTCGATCCCAGGACGCTGCGGTTCAGCTATGTGAACGAGGGCGCCGTGCAACAGATGGGTTATAGCCGGGAAGAATTGCTGCACATGACGCCGCTCGACATCAAGCCGGAATTCGACGAGCCAAAGTTCCGGGCGATGATCGAGCCGCTGGTGCGTGGACAGCAAGAGGTCCACACATTTACGACGATCCACCGGCGCAAAGACGGGGTGGACGTGCCGGTAGAGGCCAATGTGCAATGCGTCGGAGCCGGCACGGATCAGGCACGCCTCATCGCGGTCGTCCGCGACATCACCGCGCGGAAAAAAGGGGAAGAAGAAATCAGGAGGGGCGGCGAGCTGCTCGAACTGGCCAACGCGGCCAACAAGGAGTTGGATGCCTTTTCCTACTCCGTCTCGCATGACCTGCGAGCACCGTTGCGAAGCATAGACGGATTCAGCCATGCACTGTTGGAAGATTGCGCCGGTGAGTTGAATGAGCAGGGGAAAGATTACTTGAACCGGATACGGGCGGCGAGCCAGCGCATGGGACAGTTGATCGATGATCTCCTCGGCCTGTCGCGCATGACCAGATGCGAACTGCAGCGCGAACCGGTGGACCTGAGTGCCCTGGCCATAAGCAGTGCGGACGATGTAAGGAAGATCTGGCCGGACCGCCAGGTCGAGTTGATCGTCGCGCCAGGGCTTCACGTGCAGGGCGATCGACGCCTGCTACAGGTCGTATTGGACAATCTTCTCGGCAACGCCTGGAAGTTCACGAGTAAGCGGGAGCGAGCCGTGATCGAGGTGGGAAAGGTGGTCCATGAGGGGACGACGGCATATTTCGTGCGCGACAACGGAGTGGGATACGACATGGTCTACGCCGCCAAACTATTCGGTGCATTTGAACGATTGCACGCCATGACGGAATATCCCGGCACCGGCATCGGGCTGGCGACAGTGCAGCGCATCGTCGCGCGCCACGGCGGACGCGTATGGGCTGAAGGCCGAGTCGGCGAGGGAGCCACCTTTTATTTCACTCTAGGAGGTGAAAAGCCTGGCATAGCGCCAGTGCTCAGGAGCCCAATGGCCGGAAGCCAGTGGACCTCCGGCAAGCCTGGCCGAAGCGCCAGGTGTATATGAATATGGCTCCTGTTTTAATGGTAAACGGCGGTCCATTGCTTCTGGACTTGAGCCGTCTTGCGCCCAATCCCAGGAATCAGGAAGAGACGAGGCCATGTGGCACATGGCCTGAGTCGGCATCCTCTTCAGTGCGCTTCACCGGTTGCAGGCCACGATGGTGGAGCACGGCACCGGCATTGGGCTGGCGAGGACGGTCGAGGTGGGCGGAAAGCCGGGTCGGCCAAGGCGGGACTGCTATTTCACACTAGGGGAGCCGGTGCGATGGAGAAGACGATCTTATTGGTAGAAGACAATCCGGACGATGAAATCTTGACCCTGCGGGCTTTGAAGCAGGGGAACGTCGTCAACAAGATTGTCGTGGCTCGCGATGGAGTGGAGGCCCTGGATTTTCTGTTTGGCACGGGAGCCCACGAGGGCCGCAACACCGAAATTCTGCCCCAGGTCGTCCTGATGGATTTGAAAGTCCCCAAGATCAACGGGCTCGAAGTGCTCAAGCGGTTGCGGGAAGACCCGCGGACCAAGCTGCTGCCGGTGGTCATCCTCACCTCCTCGAAAGAGGAGCAGGATCTGATCAAGAGCTACAGTTTGGGCGCCAACAGCTATATCCGCAAACCGGTGGACTACAAGCAGTTTGCAGAGGCTGTGAGGAACTTGCAACTCTATTGGCTGGTGCTCAACGAAAACCTTCCCAGCAAAGGGGGGGGTCAATAGGAAATGGGACGCCCCCTTCGAGTATTACTCATCGAAGACAGCGAGGATGATGCCGCGCTGATCTTGCGCCAATTGCAGGGCGCTGGCTATGTGCCGGCAGTCCGGAGAGTGGAGACCCCCGCCGCCATGCACCATGCGTTGCAACAGGAAACGTGGGATGTCGTCTTGGCAGATTGGAGCATGCCGCGTTTCAGCGCCCTCTTCGCGCTCGAAATGCTGAAATCCCAGGGATTGGATCTGCCGTTTATCATCGTGTCGGGAACGATTGGCGAAGAGGCGACCACCTCGGCGATGAAAGCCGGTGCGCACGATTTCATCAGTAAAAATAATCTCGAACGACTCGGCCTGACCATCGATCGGGAATTGCGGGAAGGGGCTGACCGCGCGGCGCGACGGAGAGCGGAGGCGGCCCTGGCCGCCAGCGAAGAACGGCTGCAGTTGGTGGCGCGGGCGACGAATGACGCCGTGCGGGATTGGGATCTCTCGACGAACGCGATGTGGTGGAGCGAAGGGTTCTCGGCCTTGTTCGGCTATCAGGCCAAGGAAGTCGAAGCGGGGGTGGAGTCCTGGTATAGCCGCCTGCATCCGGCCGACAAAGAGCGCGTCATTGCCAGTTGCTATGCCGCAATCAACGGGGGTGCGACGAGCTGGTCGGAGGGCTACCGCTTTCGGCGAGAGGACGGAACCTATGCCGAGGTGCTGGACCGGGGCTACATCGTGCGGAACGTCCGGGGCCAGGCCCTCCGTCTGATCGGCGCGATGACGAGCCTCACCGCCCTCTGGAAGGCGCATGCCGCGTTGAAGGAAAGCGAGGCGCGCGCGCGGACGGTGTTGGATTCATCCCTCGATGCCATCATCGGCATGGATGCGGGAGGGACGATCACAGATTGGAACCCGAGTGCGCAAACCATGTTCGGATGGAGCCGCGAGGAAGCGCTCGGGCGTGCCCTGGCCGACACAATAATTCCGCCCGCTCGCAGGGCAGCTCACTCCAGTGGCCTCCGGCGGTTTACGGAGACGGGAGAAGGGCCAATGATCAACCGGCGGGTGGAGATGGCTGCCTGCCGGCGGGACAACACCGAGTTCCCGGTCGAGTTGTCGATCGTGCCGTTGAAGGAAGGCGCGGTACATCGATTCTACGGGTTTATCGTCGACATCAGTGAACGCAGGGCGGCAGAGGCATCGTTGCGCGATAGTGAGGAACGACTCCGGCTGGCCATGGAGACGGCCCACATGGCAGCCTGGGACTGGAATGTCATGGCAGACATCATGACCCACTCACAGACGTGCGGTCCTCTGTTCGGCTTCCCAGCGGGGACTCAGTTTGGCAACCTTAAGACATTCATGAACATGATCCATGCCGATGACCGGGAACAAATCCGCGAGGGGATTGCTCTGTCCCTCGAAACCGGGGCAGCCTTCTTCCGAGAGTATAGAACCGTCTGGCCCGATGGGACCGTGCATTGGTTATGCAGCCGGGGGCACACCATTCACCGTGATGAGGGTGGAAAACCGGATCGCATGATTGGCACTCTGACGGACATTACTGAGCGTAAACAGGCCGAGCTCACGCTCAAGTCGACGGAGGATCAGTTGCGACAGGCGCAGAAGATGGAGGCTGTCGGCCAGCTCGCCGGCGGAGTGGCGCATGACTTTAACAACCTCCTCACTGTCATTACGGGCTACACCGACCTCCTGGTGAGCAACCTGCCGGCCGGAGCGCCGATGCTGACGGATCTTCAGGAAATCAGGAACGCGGCGGAACGCGCGGCATGGCTCACCAGACAATTGCTCGCCTTCAGCCGCCGCCAGGTCCTAGCCCCGCAAGTATTAGACCTCAATGTGCTGATCGGAAATTTTGACAAAATGCTGCGCCGTCTCGTCGGCGAGGACATCCTGGCGAAGACCGAGCTGGTACCCTCGCTCGCTCGGATCAAGGCCGATCCGGGACAGATCGAGCAAATCCTCATGAACCTCGCCGTAAACTCCCGCGATGCCATGCCGACGGGCGGAGGCTTGACGATCAAGACTGACAACGTGCTCCTAGACGAGTCGTATCCGGGGAAAGCCGAGGCGGTACCGCCGGGCCGCTATGTCTTACTGGCGGTCAGCGACACGGGGTGCGGAATCGACTCTGAAACCCAGAAGCGCGTGTTCGAACCGTTCTTCACGACGAAGGAGCCTGGCAAGGGAACAGGGCTCGGCCTGTCGACAGTCTACGGCATCGTCAAGCAGAGTAATGGATTCATCTGGCTCTACAGCGAGCCGGGCCAGGGTACGACGTTCAAGATCTACTTCCCGGCGGTCGATGACGACCTTCAAACGGCGAGCACGATGGCCCGTACGGTCGAGCAGTGGATGGGAGTAGAAACGATTTTGCTGGTGGAAGATGCCGTGTCGCTCCGCGTCCTGACAAAAAAAATCCTGGAACTCAGCGGCTATACCGTATTGGCGGCGGGCAACCTGGCCGAAGCCTTGAAGTTGGCGGAAGAGCGCAAATGGGCGATTCACCTGTTGCTGACCGACGTGGTGATGCCTGAAGGCAGCGGACCGGATGTCGCAGATCGTCTCAAAGAACGGTGCCCGGATCTCAGGGTACTCTACATGTCCGGCTATACCGGCACGGCGATCGTCCATCAGGGAATTCTTGAATCAGGACACCAGCTGTTTCAAAAGCCCTTCTCGCCCGATGCACTACGGCAAAAAGTGCGCGAAGTGCTCGACGAACCCCGCCCGAGAAAACCTTGAAGCGTCGGCGTGCCGTCACAGATGCGGAGGAATTGGAGATCCGCGACGAAAAAAAGAGTTGGCCTGTTGAGCGGTATGCTCGAGTAGGGTGAATTCCTAATAACTCCATTCCAGATAATGCTTGCTCATCCGGCAGGCGACTCTAGAATGAACCCAGGTCCTATTTAATGGTGGAGCGTATGAGATGACCGGTCAGGAACAGACCGGAGCGACATTGCGGGTGCTGCTCGTCGAAGATTGCGAAGACGACGCCCTGTTCATCGCGCGCGAGTTGACCAAGGGCGGGTATAAACCCCTCGTCACACGCGTGGACAGCCCCGGCGGCATGAACGCGGCCTTGCGCGATCAGACCTGGGACCTCGTGCTGTCCGATTGGAACCTCCCGCGGTTCAGCGCCCTCTTTGCCATCGAGATGCTCAAGTGCAACGGCCTCGACCTCCCGTTCATCATCGTCTCGGGCATGATCGGCGAAGACGCCGCCATTGCGGCCATGAAGGCCGGCGCCCACGACTATGTGATGAAATCCCACCTGGGGCGGCTGGTGCCCGCGATCGAGCGGGAACTCAGCGAAGCGGACAACCGCCGGTCCAGGAAGCAGGCAGAAACGGCGCTTGCCGCCGGCGAAGAACGGCTGAAGCTCATCGCCCGCGCGACGAATGATGCGATCTGGGACTGGGATCTGACCACGCAGACGCTTGGCTGGAATGAAGGCTTCCAGGTTCTCTTCGGTTTTCAGCCGTACGAGGTGGAGCCAGGGGTAGAGTCCTGGTACGGTCGCCTGCATCCGGAAGAGAAGGAGCGGGTCATCGAGACCCGCTATGCGGCGATCAATGGTGTGGCGGCGACATGGTCGGATCAGTACCGCTTCTCCCGGGCGGATGGCGCCTATGCGCATGTGTTGGACCGGGGCTATGTGGTGCGGGACGAAGAGGGGAAGGCGGTGCGGGCGATCGGCGCCCTGATCGATCTGACCGAACAGAAGCGCGCGGAAGCGGAGATCGTCGCGGCCTATGAGCGCCTGCGCGACCTTACCTGGCGGCTGGAGCATACGAAAGAAGAGGAGCGGAAGCGGATCGCGCGGGAACTGCACGACGAGTTCGGGCAGCTCTTGACGGGATTGAAGCTGGATCTGGCTTCAATGGGCAAGCAGCTTGCCAAAGGCCTAGCCACATCTCAGCCGGCGCTGCTCGAGAAACTCCAGTCAATGGCGGCGCTCGTGGACGATTCGATTCAATTGGTTCGCAAGGTGGCCTCCTCGTTGCGCCCCAGCATCCTCGACGAC
>JBBRRM010000056.1:0-11217 GCA_038275915.1 Nitrospirales bacterium | reverse complement strand
ATCCGAACAAGGTGACAGACAAATTGTACGGCGGTGGCAAGTTCATTCCCAACGTGTATGTGATCGACCAGCAGGGCGTGATCCGGTGGCAGCGTGTCGGCAATATGGACCTCGCTGGTGAAGATGTGATTGTGGCGGAGGTTGAAAAGCTATTAGCTGGTGGAAGCAGTAAGATGTAGGGCGCCACAGGGATGAGGAATTCTGCTACTCGAGGCACGCGCGCACGATAGGTGGGGCTTGTCCGACGTGCGTAGAGGAACTCCCTCACCCACGGTTCAGGAGAAATACCAACCTCCGCGAGGAAGAGGAGAACGCAGGGCATGGACGAGATGGAAGAGGGAAAGCAGAAGTTTTTGGAGGTGGTGAAGGGAACTGACGCCGCCGTGCAGGTCGTGATTCCCGTCACGCCTTCCAATAGTATGTTTCTAATCTCCCTGACGAAGGGGCCTAATCGAAAATTTATCACGATCTCAGAGGATGACATCATCGACTTGCCCAACGAAGCCAGCATCATGACGAAAGTTACGAAAGTCGTGAAAGATGCCGTGGCGGCATTATGAAAAAGACAGTCTTGAAACAAGACGAAAGCGAGAACTGTCAGGAGGGCGAGAGCGTATGACTTACCTGTCGCACCCATCGCGCTTTCCGTCCCCGAGCCTACTATGAAGAACCTACTTCCCGGGATCTGGCAATGGTCCTGGTATTCCGAAGAGAAACAAATCGATTTCAACGGGCTGTTTCTGACGGTCGGGGAACACAAGATTCTCATCGACCCTCCGCCGATGACAGGTGAAGCGAGCTCCGTGATCCTCCGCAACGGCCCCGTCGATTACATCATCGTGACGAATCGCGACCATGCCCGTGAATCGGTTAAGTACCAAGACGAGTTTCGCTGCCAGCTGCACGTGCCGGACGCCGACGCGGCGCAGATGGATGTGACGCCGACTAAAACGTTCAAAGACGGGGAATTGCTCACGGGCGGGATCTGGGTGATCCAGTTAAAGGACCAGAAGTCTCCCGGCGAGTCAGCGCTCTTCATTCAACAGGGGAAGGGCGTGCTGATCGTCGGCGATGCCTTGATCGGGAAACCGGCCGGTTCCGTCAGTCTTTTGCTCGCAGAAAAATACGCCGATGTGATGAAGGCTAAGGAAGGGCTGCGTCGTCTCCTTAAGTACAATTTCGATAGTCTATTGGTCGGTGACGGTGCCTCGATTCTCACCGGTGCCAGGCCGGCGGTCGAACGATTGCTCCAACCCCTATCATGACGCTACGCAACGGACTCTCTGAGGAACTCAATCGCCAGGGCAACGAGCATTTCTCGCGCGGGCTCTATACGGATGCCTATACCTGCTATGCCAAGGCGTTGGAATGTGACCGGCTGACTGGAGATCAACGGGCGTTGGCTGCCACATTGGGAAATCTTGGGAATATCTGTGCGGTCAGCGGGCGCCGGGATTCGGCTCTGACGTATTATCAAGAGGTGTTGGAACTCCAGAAGATTCTCGGCGACGAAAAGGGAATCGGGACGACCTTGGGGAATTTGGGGAATCTCAGAGCCGATGCGGGCGAATGGGATCGCGCCAGGGCCTACTATCTAGAAGCGTTGGATCTCATGTGTAAGGCTCACGATGAGGCAGGCAAGGCGGTGCTGTTTTCTGACCTCGGTTTGGTCGCGCGCGAGACCAAAGAGTACGAGCAGGCTATCCGATACTACGAACAGTCGCTGGTCCTGATGCGGCGGTTGGGAAATTCGGGTGGCGTGGCCGATGCCTGGCGGATGATCGGTCGAACGTTTTTGATGCAGCAACGCTTTGACGATGCCATTGCCTGCTGTCAGACAAGCCAGTCGATTGCCGAGCGATCTCGCGATGAGCTGCGAACAGGCGGGGCTCGTTATGTGCTGGTTCAGTGTTATGAAGCGATCGGCAAGTTGCGCGAGGCGGCGGATCTTCTTGAACTGGTCGTGCATATGGATCGCAAATATCAGTTGCCGAAACTTGAAGAGAATGTTCAGCGGTTGGCGGCTCTGCGTGCCAGCCTTTTCGGGCAGGATGGAACGCCTCTTCGAAAGACGCATGTATGAGTGAAGAAGCCTCGACAGCGTGGGCCGCCCTCAGGGCCTCACTGATCCCCACCTTTCCCCAATTACAGGAATCGGACGCCGGCGGTGCGTTATCAATGGATCTTGGCTCCGATGGGTGGCTGATGGAATTGACACCGGACGGACGGCTGCTCTGCCAGTATGGGGTCGCGATCGACGATGTGATGACCCTCCTATCCGACGGGACGCCGGAGGATCTTGGCACCGACGAGATCGCTAAGCAGGCCAAGTACTTTATCCAACCGGCAGTCTCAAAATACCGCGCGCTGCTGCTGAAATCAGGATTTTCCGAGCAAACCGACATGAACGAAGCATACGTGGCCGTGCGCTTCGAACGGAACGTGGACGCGACGAAGCCTGCGGCCGTGCAGGACTTGATGCGCTGGTGTGTGCGGACCATCGGCGTGGCCCGGTGATCAGGCGGATCGACACGTTCGATGACTTTCGCGATGCGATTACGGCATACCGGTTACCGCGGGTTCTGATCGCAGCCCTTGAGCTGGACCTCTTTTCTGCCATCGGTACCAACGCATGGACGATTCCTGCTTTGGCTCGTGACATGAAGGTAAGTGAGCGGGGCCTGGCCATTCTCTGCCGGAATCTCGCGATGGCTGGTCTACTGAGGAAAAAGGGCGAGACCTATAGGAACAGCCGGCTGGGTGCTACGGCGTTGAATGCACACCATTCGGCCTATCGGGGGGATTATCTCCGGCTGATCACGAACCATTGGGCTGATTGGGGACGGTTGCTGATATCGGTCAAGAGCGGACTGCCGCTCGATCAGGATGAGCAGGATGAGGATCCGGGCTACCGTCGGCGGTTCACGTGGGCGATGCATCATCGCACCCTGGACCAGGCTCCGAAGACGGCGGCCCAAATCAATCTGCGTGGCGCACGGACTCTCCTCGATCTTGGCGGCGGTCCCGGCACCTATGCCATGGCGTTCCTCACCAAGAATCCCACGCTCCGTGCCACGGTGTGCGACCGTCCCATCGCACTTGATGTGGCGAAGGAGATCGCGTCGACTCACAAGGACGGTGCGCGACTCTCCTATCTGCCGTTGGATGTGATGACAGAAGACATTCCCGGCACCTACGATGTCATCTGGTATTCGAACGTACTCCATATCTATTCACCGACAGACAATCAGGCCGTGTTTCGTCGCGCGTTCGCCGCATTGAACCCCGGAGGCAGACTGCTAATTCAGGATGCCTTCCTCCACGACCGGGAAGGTCTGTTTCCCGAAGAGGCCAGCCTCTTTGCGGTCTCAATGTTATTGTTCACTGAGAGGGGCAATACCTATTCGGCAACCGAGACGAGGGCCTGGCTGACGGAAGCCGGATTTGAACGGATCAAGGTCTTGAGGATGAGGAAGGGGACGGAGGACTGGGAGGACGGGATCCTGGAAGGGCGATCCCCAAAGACGAATGGAAAAACGCGCGCCCGCCGAAGAGGATCAGCAAGAAGTTCACGACCCCGCTCAGTGCGCTGAGGATGAATAGGGCACCAGTTTCGCCCGATCCGCCCAGGATGCTCGTGATTGTGGCAAGGTCTAGTGCCAACCCCACCGTTCCGTAGATGACACAGGCCATGGCGGTCCAGGTCCATCCAATCCACACGAACCCCGCAAGGGCGGCGGGAATTGCAATCAAATAAAGCATCCATCCAATTCGGCCTGCGTCACTCGCAGCCGGTATCAGGTGGGTGGTATTGGCTCCGATGAGGCAGAGACCCACCAGCAGGCTGACTAATGTCCTCGTCTGTTGCATGGACGGGATGATACCCCCTGTCTGCTGAACACGGCAACAGGACCCTGTTGATTCCGCTGGCAGCGCTGATTGTGCGATCACAAGGGACCACGGCGATGGGAGATCCACCCAATAGCAAACCTCAAGCTTGTCTTCTAATCTACGACGGCCAATGCCGTCTGTGTGTCACCGCCAAGAAGGGCCTCGAACGACTGGAGACTCACACAGACACCGCGCCGATACGAATGGCTCCTTATCAGAGCGAAGAGGCCAAGCAGGCTTTAGGCGAGGGCTATCAGCCCGGTCGTCCCAACGTCGCTTTCCTGGTACGGCCAAATGGGGAGATTGCCAGGGGGCTTGATGCCTTTCTCGCTCTCTTGCCGGGTCTCAAGGGCGGGCGAGTCTTTTCAGCCCTCCTGAGTTTTCCACTATTTAAGCCCTTCGCCCATCTGTTGTACTGGCTTGTGGCACGGTACCGCTACTCAGTCTTTGGTAAAGTTCCGCTTGCGTGGGCCTCCGAGAACATTGATAAGCCAGGTCGAGAAACGCCGCATACGTAACCGCTTTTCCACTCGCGATACGATCTGTTTCCTCTCTCCGCACATTTTCATTCTGTGTTCCCCCTCTTTCGAGGGGTTTCTCCCCACTGTGGGGAATTTACGTTGAGGGGCGTCAATGAGAGACTCAGGACAAGCGAGGGAGGACCGCATATGACGCTCGTCCAGTGGCTCTTGAAGAGAATAGGTGAAGTGCAAGAGTGGGTCAGGCCGATCACGCGCGAGTTTGCGCCGGCACATCAGGAGCAGCGGCGCGATGTGCGAACAAAGAGGATCTCCTCTATCGCGTTTGTGGCGTTCGCTTTGATCGGTTGCAGCCTTCCGCTGATAGGGTGGACTGCAGACCTGTCGTCTCTCGCGCCGATGAAACCCAGGAAGGTCGTGGCGGCTGGCGTCGGGTATGAAAATGCCGACACGTCCACGATTACCGTCAAAACATATGATGCCGAAAATGGTGCAATTCTCTCGAACGAAACGTATGAGTTAAACGTCAACGAAGATGCAACGTCAGCGGGGAGTCAGCCGCGTGAACGGATATTTGCGGGCGGAATTGGCCCCGGAGGCGACGGACTTTCTGCATTCACGCTTCGCGTTTATGACGCTGGAACAGGGCAGTTTCTCTGGGAAGGCATCTTGAATCTCAGTGTCAGCAATCAGGAACCTGGCTCTACACACCGGGCCGTGGCACACCTTGCATCACAGGCGACGGCATCCCAAGTCCGCAGCCGAGGTGCCATCGACGGTCAACCCCAGTTTTTCATCCGTGCCGTCGATCCGGTAACCGGTCAGCTTGTATGGACCGATCAGTTCTCGGCAGGACCTCGCACGCTCGCGCGTGCAGAACGGATCGGCCGGGCCGTCGTAGGCCAGACAGAGGGGTTAGCGGCTCCGGCTCAACAGATCGAGTTTCGCATCAGGATGCTGAACAATCAGAACAGGGAGCTATTGTGGGAAGACACGATCGAGCCGATCGTGAGCGAGACAGATGTGTCGGTCGGGCGCGATGAAGCGGCGAGGAATTTGCCATCTTGGCATGGGGCTGGGTTCGATGAGATGAAGAAGGAAGTGATCTAATTAGCGGAAGGTTTGACCTATTGGCGGATGCTGCACGGCGGAGAGTGAGATTTTCCTTTCATGCTCCTGTAGCTGATCCATCCATCTGGATTGGAATTGCTCATACGACAGTGAGAGTTGCGATTGCATGGCGGCAGAGAGTGCCTGCCTGCCTTTGAGTTGCGCTAGGAGTGCTCGCACCCGATACATACCGAATCGGTCGATCAGATAGTGCACGGCCGAGTTGGCTTCCAGATAGGCAACGGTTGCGGCTTCAGTTGACAACCCCCCCCATACACCTTCTAGGGCAGGCAGAGGTATCAGGGTGATCTCCTGCCTCATCACCCGATCAAGATCCGCCCAGCGATCTCCGGACAATTCCATGGCAAGGCCTTCATTGAGCCATGTAGGGACGGCGCTGCTCCCGGGGCCGAGTTGGTCGTGCAGAAGGGCATGCACGAACTCATGGCGCAGTACTCGTGTGAGCCAGTCACGGTCTGCCAAGGCGTCCCGGCTTGGAACCTGGATGCGTCCGAGCACGGGATCGAAGAGCCCGTCGGCCCACATGGGGCTGCCGGTTGCGCTTTGAAATGTGGACTGGGCGTGCAGGACGACGATGATGGCCTTCGAAGGAAAATGGCCGAATTTTTGGCCGATCTCCCGATAAGCTTCTTCAAGGATTTCCAACACAACGGCCCAGGTCGCTTGATCGGTTTCCCCATCGAATTTCACGGTAAAGTGGGCGCTGTCTCGGCTGCTGAGTCCTGCTTCGATCTTCTCCGTTCGGTGAATTTTGGCTGTGACGGTGCGCAGATAGGATTGCACCGAGGGGTCTTTGCCTGCGCGGGCGGTGGCTTGATCAAGGTGGCGTGCTGCCTCCCCGAGCTGATCCCGCTCCTGGAAGAGATCGGCCAACGCCAGGTGGGGGAAAGGCTCGTTCGGAGCCAGGGTGACCAGCCTTTCCAGAAAGTCCTCGGTCATGGCGGGATCGCGCAGCTCCCAATAGGCATGAGCGAGGTTCAGTTGGACCACGGGATTTTTGCCATCGAATGACGCGGCTTTCTTGAAGGCTTTGATCGAGACGGACGTCCCGCCACTTTTTTCCTGTTGAATGCCCAGATTGTTCCAGAGGACGGACAGATAGGGGCGTGTGGTTTTATCGGTTGTGATGGCTGCCGGTAGATCGGCGAGTTTGACTTCCGCTTCCTGAACGCTCCCTTTCTCGATGTCGTCGCGGATCGTTTCCAACAATTCGCGATGCGACGTGTCCGGAACCACGCTGGGATCAATCAGACGAGTTTGTTTGGGCTCCGGTTCCGGTGGGCCATCATGATGAGGTTCCGGTGGCGCGTCGTGAGAGCTTTCCACAACAGCATTGGGATCACCTGGCGCCGGCGTAAGCATATAAGTCGGTTTGAACCAGGCTTGATAGATGATGAACAGCCCGAGCAGGCAGGCGATGGGATATAAGATGTGAGAAATGTTTCGACGGTACATATGAGTCCTTTTCGGATGAAAATCAGTGTAGCACCCTAGGGAAGGGCGAGAAAGAGTTGTCATCAAATTGACGAGCCCCATGAAGGTGGGCTGGTCGTTGAGGAGGGAAAGACGCTGTGATACGATCCCCGGCTGTGATGTGGCGCTCTTCCGAGCCCAAACCCTCCGAACAGTTTCAGCAATGGCTGGACCGTGTCGCGCGTCCGATTGAATTCGCGACTCGCGATGCTTTCGCCCATCTGCCCACCGTCAAAAACCTGAATCGGTTTGTGTCCTCACAGGTCATGCAGGCCCTGTCCGATCGCGTCTATCCACGTGCAATCGAAGCGGCGTTACTCCAGTTGCGAGAACTGTTTCTTGAAGATCAGCAGCGGCTTCCAACAGAGGACCAGCAACGCCGGCTACAAGAAGCGACGGTTATTCTTCGGGTTCTGCGCGAGGCCATCCGCGATCCCGCCCGGGCGTGGCAGGAACCGGAACCTGTCGCAGTGCATGAGCCCATCATGAATGAAACCTCATCTCGGTCATGGTGGGCTCAGCCCATCCGTTTCGTGAAGGGCGTCGGTCCGAAACGCACGGCGTTTCTCCACCGGTTCGGGATCGAGACGGTTGAGGATGCTCTGTGGACCGTACCCTGGCGCTATGAAGACCGCTCGGTCATGACCCCGATCGGACAACTTGTGCCGGGGGCGCAGGCCTCGATTTGCGGCACGATCATCCGAAGCGAATCGAAGCGCGCGCGCAATCGCCGGCTCGCTATCCTCGACATTGTGGTGGAGGATTCAACCGGGCGGCTCCAGGCGGTGTTTTTCAATCAGTCGTTTCTCGAACAATTCTTTGCCGTCGGGACGCGCGTCATGTTTACCGGGCGGATGGTGGCGGGTAAGCAGGGATGGGTGGATACGAGGATGGAGGTGACGCAATACGAAGTCGTGGGCGGGGAAACCGAAGCGCCGTTGCATGTCGGGCGAATTGTTCCGGTGTACCACGAGACCAAGGGGTGGACCTCCCGACAGATGCGTGTGCTCATGAAGAGTTTACTAGACGCGCATCTCGCCGAGGCGCAGGAGGTATTACCGGTTCCGCTTCGTGCTCGACATCGATTGCCGCCCATTCAACAGGCCATTCAGGATGTGCATTTCCCTCAGCCGGGGACGGATGGAGTACAGCTCGATCGAGGCTTCACGCCGGGGCATCGACGCTTGGCGTTCGAAGAACTGTTTGTGCTTCAGCTCGCATTGGCGTCGCGGCAGCGAGTCATGAAGGAAGAGGTGAAGCAGGTGTCGTTCAATTCGAAGACGCCGCTTCTCGGCAAGCTGGATCGAGCGCTGCCCTTTCAATTGACGGCGGCGCAAGAGCGGGTCATTCGCGAGATTCTATCGGACATGACCTCGTCCAAACCCATGAACCGTCTAGTGCAGGGCGATGTCGGTTCCGGGAAAACTATTGTGGCGGTGCAGGCGATGGTGTTGGCCTGCGGATCGGGCTACCAGGCGGCGCTCATGGCCCCGACGGAAATTCTTGCGGAACAACACTATCGGACGATGAAGGGGTTATTGGAACCGCTCGGGCTTTCCGTCGTGCTCGTGGGCGGTGGCGGACGTGCGGCAGCGCGTAAAGCCGTTCGCGAACAGGTAACCTCCGGGACTGCGCAGGTCGTGATCGGTACCCACGCGATCATTCAGCAAGGCGTGACCTTCGCGAAACTTGGACTGGCGGTGGTGGACGAGCAACATCGGTTCGGTGTCCTTCAACGGAAGACGCTCATCGAGAAGGGGTATAAACCCGATGTCCTGGTGCTGACCGCGACACCGATCCCACGAACGTTGGCCATGACGGTTTATGGAGACCTCGATGTCTCGGTGATCGACCAGATGCCGCCGGGACGGAAGCCGGTGCGGACGTTTCTCTTGAGCGACAGCCGGCGAGGACGTGCCTATCAGATTCTGCGCGATGAACTACGGAGCGGCCGTCAGGCCTATGTCGTGTACCCCCTCGTCGAAGAATCGGAAAAAACCGATCTGCAGGCGGCGATTCAAGGGGCTGAGCAGTTGCAAGCAGAGGAGTTGGCCGAGTTTCGCGTCGGATTGCTGCATGGACGGATGAAGTCGGAAGAGAAAGAATTGGTCATGGCGGCGTATAAGAAGGGGGCGATCCAGGCACTAGTCTCGACCACGGTGGTGGAGGTCGGAGTGGATGTGCCCAATGCTACGGTCATGATGATCGAGCATGCCGAGCGTTTCGGGCTGGCGCAGTTGCACCAATTGCGCGGACGCGTCGGGCGAAGCGGCAACCAATCCTATTGCTTGTTGATGGCCTCAGGTGGGGTGCTATTTCGATCGGCGAAGCCGAAAGAAGCCGGTGAGCCGGTCTCGGCAGCTCGAGAACGGCTGGAGGCACTCGTGCGATCGACCGACGGGTTTGTCATTGCAGAGGAAGATCTCCGCATTCGGGGACCAGGAGAGTTTTTCGGGCTACGTCAGTGGGGCATGCCGGAGTTTCGCGTTGCCAACTTGGTGAGAGATGCCGATTTGCTCCAGCAGGCGAGGCAAGAGGCCTTCGCGCTATTGAAACAGGACCCGCAACTGAAGGCACCGCTGCATCGTCTCTTGCGCGAGACAATGTTGCGGCGATGGGAAACGAAGTTGGATCTGGGATCGGTCAGTTAGGATTCGCGGGTCCTGTCGTCGACCAGCCCGACGGTCCTCGCACCCCCGCTCGGTGTAGGGACCCCGCTGCGGGAGGTGGGTTCCCAAGTCGACGCCACCGGCTCAAAAGAAATGTCCAAGCATGTGGGAAGGTGAGGCCCGCCTTTCCGACAAAGTCAGCGGATCGTTCAGGTATGCTCCACTTGAGAGGGGTAGGGGGAAGAGATGGGACTGCTACAGCGACTAAAGCATGATCTGAAAGCGGGGTTGGCGACGTTGCGCCTTGGCACGGCGCAGGCGGCCAACCGTGCGTTAGAAGAAACGGAACTGCTGCGGATCCGGCTCGAAATCCGCAAGCTCGACCAGCAATTGGGCGATATGTATCGTGATGTCGGTGAACGAGCGGTCAATCTGCGCGAGAGGGGCGAACCGGTTGAACGGGTCCTGTACGACGTTGAAATCGCTCGACTCGTCAAAGACATCCAACAACTCAAAGACACGCGCGCCAAGCTTGAATCGGACATGAAGGATGTTCGGAACAGCGTATGAACGATCCGTCATGCACGAAGCGCCTCGCCGGCGTGGATATCGGGACGCTCACCTGCCGATTGCTGATTGCCGATCTGTCCCCTGGCGGACGGCTGATGGAAGTACGGTCTGAGCGACGAATCCTTCGGCTCGGGGAAGGCGTCGATCGAACGAAGCAGCTGAACGTTGAAGCTATGGATCGGGTAATCCATTGTCTCATGGAGTGGCGGGAGATTATCGATGCCTCCCATGTCGACGCTGGGACCGCCGTTGCGACAAGCGCAGTTCGTGATGCAGAGAACCGCGATGAGTTTCTCGATCGGGTGAAACGCGAAACGGGCTTCGAGGTCGAACTGATCTCAGGAGAAGAGGAAGCACGACGGACACTATTGGGCATTCGCTCCGGCTTGCCCGTTGGCGTGACAGACGTGCTGGCGCTCGACATCGGCGGCGGCAGCACCGAGTTCATCTTAGACCGGCCGGGCCAGAATCCAGTCGAACGGTCGATCGATGTTGGTGTGGTGCGACTCTGTGAACGGCTGTTGCATCACGACCCTCCGACCGAGGAAGAAGTGCGCAAGGCGCGCGAGTTGGTGACGAGAGAAACGAAAACAGCCGTTGCCGACATGGGCAACTATTACACAGCAACCTTCGTCGGGACGGCTGGCACGATCACCAGCCTTGCGGCGATGGCTCAGAAGCTCCGCGCTTACGAACCAGCTCGAATTCATAACTACAGACTACAGCTCGATATCATTCAAGAACTCGAACACGCACTCCTCAGCCGCAGGAAAGCGGACCGTGTCGGCCTGCCTGGCCTAGAAGTAGGCCGTGAAGAAGTCATCGCCGCTGGCGCGATCATCATCCGGACGATCATGGAGACGCTGGGGATATCTAATGTGCTGGTCAGCGATCTGGGATTGCGCGAAGGTGTGCTGATTCAGCTACTGCAACGGGTACGATAAAGAGATCTTAAGGCCACTAAAAATCATCGTCGTGGAGTGTCAATTGACTTCCTCATTCCGGGTCCGTACGATCAAGCAACACCTCGAGCTGACTGCGTAGCAGCCTCGCGATCCCCTCCT
>JBBRRM010000055.1:0-11245 GCA_038275915.1 Nitrospirales bacterium | reverse complement strand
CATTGAGCTTTAATGCCTATGCCTGCCTCCTGCCGGTGAATGGCGCCACAGCCGCTGCCATGGGCAATGGCTGTTCGACGCCGGATGAACAGCCGGTCTATCAGGTCTGCGATGCGTTCAAGACGCTCGGCGTACAATCTGCTGATAAACTCCACCTTTACAGTGACTGTCAGACGATCTGTTCTGAAGACACCGCCTCGTTAGCACTCCGTGTAATCCTCACCTCAAACAGCAGCCGCTTGTCCGATCATCCCCCAGTCGGTCCACTACAGGATCTCCTCATCAAGATTTCCGTGCTCCGCATCTGATCTTCCCAACCCATACGTCTTCATCGCTCCTTTGCCATCATGTGCGCCGTTCGACGCCCGATTTCAGCGTCCGGCCTTCCGTCTAGTTCTCCTGGCCGCGTATGCCTGGAGTACAGCCGCGCATCGAACGGGTGGGAACCCCGGGAGGTCATTGTATGAGACGGAATAGACGACGTCAGTGTGTGACAGTCGCGTCAGTGTTGGTATTGTTCTTAAGCAGCGGGCTATCGAGGGCACAGGATTCCGACTTTGGGCTGCGCACCACGCTGGTGTTGCCGGAATTGATCCAGGAAGTCTTGGCGCGGAACCCAGAGCTTGTGGCAGCACGCAAGCAATCGGAAGCTGCCGCGACTCGGATTGCCCAGGCGCGGTCGCTGGACGACCCTACCTTGTCCGTCCAGTTGTGGAATGTCCCCCAGACCTTCAATGTCACGCAGACACAGAACAGTATCTTCGGGCTCTCACAGAGCTTTCCCTTCCCGGGCAAACTCGCGCTCAAAGGAGACGTGGCGAGTCGTTCGGCGGAGATGAGCGAGCAGGCGGTCCGTGGCAAGGAACGGGAGCTCGTCGTTCGCCTGAAGCAGGCCTACTACGACCTCTTTCTCGCGCAGAAAGCCATCCAGATTCATCATGAGCAGGTAGACCTCATCAGGCAGTTTGTAGAAATTGCGACGGCAAAGTTCCGAACGGGCAAAGGAGCCCAGACCGATGTCCTCAAAGCCCAGGTCGAGCTCTCCGTGCTATTCCAGCATCTTCCTGTCCTGGAACAACAGCGCGAAACCGCGGAAGCGATGCTGAATACGCTACTGGATCGAGATCCGAGCTCACCATTGGGCCTGGCGCAAGCCCCTTCCCAGCTGCCATTCGAGAAGCCCATCGAGGACTTGCACCGCCTCGCGCTGAACGATAGGCCTGAACTCAAAGCCGCCGAACTCGCCGTCCAACGCAACGAGCAGTCCCGCGCGCTGGCCCAACGTCAGTACTACCCGGACTTTAATGTGGCGTTTCAGCGTTTCCAGAACTTTCAGGCCAACGACGGATTTGGCGCCTACGTGGCAATGAGCATCCCCTTCGCGTTTTGGACCAAGCCGAAGTACGACGCAGGCGTACAGGAGGCCGCGGCCGCCGCCTCGGCCGCGCGTGCGCAGCAACATACTTTGGAGAACCTGACAAAATTTCAGGTCAAAGACCTCCTCGCCCGGCTCGGGGCAACCGACCAGGTGGCCACGTTGTACCGCACCACCATCTTGCCCCAGGCCGAGCAAAGCCTGGAAGCCGCGCGTGTCGGGTATCGGGCTGGCAAAGCCGGGTTTCTGGATCTGATCGAAACCCAGCGGGCGTGGCGAGGATTTCAGCTTGAGTACTTCAAGGCTCTCGTCGATCGACAGCATCGCCTGGCTGAACTCGAACAGGTCGTCGGCATCTCTCTCGATCGACAGAGCTAAACAGTCACTTAGGAGGACCACATGAACCAGCAGCTTTCTAAAAATACTTTCGTCGTCGGCGCCATCGCGATCGGTGTCATTGTCGGAGTCGCCGTCGGGTACTTCACCGCTCACCGAATGATGAAGGGTGACATGAAGCAGATGGACATGAAAGGAATGGCGCTGGAGGGCGCGATGCCCATGAAAGACATGGAACCCATGCAAGGCATGTCCGGCGCCCCATCGGGCGCGATCGCGATTCCGGCTGTGATGAGACAGCTGATTGGAGTCCGAAGTGCGCAAGTGACCTATGCAACCTTGGGACAAGAGATTCGTGCCGTCGGAACCGTAGGTTATAACGAACGTGGTTTGACGCAGGTGACAGTGAAAACCTCCGGATGGGTCCGCGAGGTCTTTATCGATTCGATTGGTCGTTCCGTTACGAAAGGCGATCCGCTCTTTACGCTCTACTCGCCTGATCTGTTGGCCACCCAAGACGAGTATCTTCTTGCCCTGAAACCGCTGGGGAAACTGGCTACCTGTCCCCTGGCTGATGTGAACGCCAACGCCGCTTCCCTGGTGGCCAGTACGCGGGAACGCTTGCACCTCTGGGACGTGACCGATCTGCAAATTGCAACGCTGGAGCGAAGAGGGAAAGCCGAGCCGGTGCTCACAGTCTATGCTCCGTCCTCCGGGATCGTCCTCAAGCGAGAGGCCTTGCCTGGGAAATATGTGGAACCAGACACGACCCTGTATGAGGTGGCGGATTTGTCCACCGTCTGGATCTCCGCCGACATCTATGAGTCCGAGGTCGCGACGGTGACACTCAAACAATCAGCTTCAGTCACGTTCGCCGCCTATCCAGGAAAAATCTTTCACGGCAGCGTGTCATACATTTACCCCTTATTGAATACCGAAACCCGCACGGTGCGCGTGCGCGTGGAATTGCCCAATCCTGGATTGAAGCTGAAGCCCGGCATGTACGGGACCGTGACCCTGCAGACGGAGGCGGTTCACGCCTTAGTCGTGCCGAAGGAAGCGGTGTTGGACACCGGTCTTCGCCAACTCGTCTTCTTGGATCGGGGACAAGGCCGCTATGAGCCGGCGACAGTCAAACTGGGGCGTCGGAACCAGAATGAGGTGGAGGTGCTGGAAGGCCTCAAAGAAGGCGATCGCATCGTGACTTCGGCCAACTTCTTGTTGGATGCGGAGAGCAAGTTAGCCTCCGCGTCGAGCATGCAGGGGATGATGGGTCGGATCGGCATGGCCGATTGGCAAATGCGCGGCGCACATGAGGGCACGATGGAGGGCATGGACATGGCCAGCATGAAAAACATGGAGGGCATGGAAAACATGCCAGGTATGCAGATGGGTGAGATGAAGGGCATGAAAGGTATGGGCCCAACGAAAGAAAACACCGTCGCCGAGACTCGCCAGACTGCCGGTTTCTCCCTGACGTTGACGACGGCACCAGAAAAACCCAAAGCGGGTGAGCTGCTCCTGAGACTCAAACTGACCGATCAGGCCGGGAAGCCGGTGACCAATGCGCGAGTATTCTTCGTCTATACCATGCCGATGCCCGGCATGGCCGATTCCAAGGCAACAGCCCGCCACATCAAGGATGGTATTTACGAAGGGACGGTGATGTTCGGCATGGGCGGCACCTGGGTAGTGACAGTCAACGTCACGGTGCCGGGGCGACCGCCGATTGCCGAAACGTTTCAGCTCGCGGTCGCCGGGGGAGGAATGTAATCCATCATGATTGCGCGACTCATTGAAGGAAGCGCCCGCAATCCCGTCCTCGTCGTCCTCTGTGTGTTGATGCTAGGAGCCTGGGGAGGCTGGGCCGTCTTGCAGGTTCCACTGGATGCGATTCCAGATTTGTCCGATGTCCAGGTAATCATCTACACCGAGTGGCAGGGCCGCAGTCCCACGCTGATGGAAGATCAGGTTACTTACCCCATCGTCACATCCCTGCTCGCCGGGCCGAAAGTCAAACGCGTGCGAGGGGTCTCGGAATACGGGGTCTCCTATGTCTACGTGATCTTCGAAGATCGGACGGACCTCTATTGGGCGCGGAGTCGCGTACTGGAATATCTACAGAAACTCACCGGCAAGCTTCCCTCCGGTGTCACGCCGACGTTGGGCCCCGATGCCACGGGAGTCGGATGGGTCTATCAGTACGCATTGGTAGACGAGTCCGGGACACACGATCTGGCACAACTCCGAAGCCTGCAAGACTGGTATCTGCGCTACCAGCTAGAAAGTGTGCCGGGTGTGGCAGAAGTGTCCGCGATCGGCGGGTTCGTCAAACAATATCAAATTGAGGTAGACCCGAACACGTTGGCCGCCTATCGATTGCCGATCAAAACGATCATCGAAGCGGTCCGTAACAGCAATGCGGAGGTGAGCGGGCGTGTGTTGGAAATGGCCGGCACGGAATACGTGATTCGAGGGCGCGGCTACCTGCGGTCGGTTGAGGATATTGAGCTGATCCCTGTCGGCACGGATGGCCGCGGCACGCCTATCCTGATTCGGGATATTGCCCATGTCCACATCGGGCCGGACCAGCGCCGAGGGATCGCTGAGTTGGATGGCAAGGGCCAAACCGTGGGCGGCATCGTGATCATGCGGGCGGGCGAGAACGCGCTCGCCGTGATCGAGCGAATTAAAGCGCGGCTGGAAGAAATCATCCCAGCCCTACCGCACGGTGTGCGCATTATTCCCACCTATGACCGGTCTGATCTGATTCATCGGGCTATCGCCGTGCTCCGCGAGAAGCTCGTGGAGGAGAGTGTCATTGTCAGTTTGGTCGCGGTGGTCTTCCTGTTTCATTTGCGCAGTGCCTTCGTGGCCATCCTCATTCTGCCCGTGGCCGTGCTCCTCGCCTTCATTCCGATGGCCTACCTAAAAATCACGTCCAACATTATGTCGCTTGGGGGAATCGCCATTGCCATCGGCGCGATGGTCGATGCCGCCATTGTGATGGTGGAGAATGCGCACAAACGGTTGGAGCAGGCTCCGACCGCAGATCGGATTGACACGATCATCGGGGCTGCTAAAGAAGTCGGCCGTCCCTTATTCTTCTCGCTGTTGGTGATCGCCGTGTCCTTTCTGCCGATCTTCGCACTGGAAGCACAAGAGGGCCGATTGTTCACCCCCTTGGCCTATACCAAGACCTTTGCGATGCTCTCTGCCACCGCGCTGTCGGTGACTCTAGCTCCTGTATTGATGGTCCTTCTCATCCGCGGGCGTATCCGAGCGGAAACCAAGAATCCCTTGAGCCGTTTGCTGGTCCTGATGTATCGACCCATTCTTTCGGGTGCATTGCGCGTTCGGTGGCTAACACTGGCGCTGGCCATGGCAGCGGTCGGACTCACCGTGCCGGTATTCATGCGTCTGGGGACTGAGTTCATGCCGCCGCTGAACGAGGGCACGATCCTCTACATGCCGACCACCGTCCCTGGTATTTCGATTCCCGAAGCGGCCAAGGTGTTGCAGGTCCAGGACCAGTTGCTCACGACCTTCCCGGAAGTGGAGCGCGTCTTTGGCAAAATGGGAAAGGCGCCGACTGCCACCGATCCGGCGTTCGTCGGCATGGCCGAGATCACCGTCTCACTCAAACCGGAAACGCAATGGCGACCCGGCATGACCTGGGACCGATTACTGGATGAGATGGATGCCAAGCTGCGCATTCCAGGATTTCCAAACATCTGGTGGATGCCCATCCAGACCCGTACCGAAATGGTCACGACCGGCGTTCGGAGTCCTGTCGGGATTAAAGTCCTTGGGCCGGATCTGAAGACGATCGAGCGCCTCGGCCTAGAGATCGAGCAGGTCCTGGCGAGCGTGCCAGGCACCAAAAGCGCATTCGCAGAACGGCTCAACGAAGGCTATTACCTGGACGTGATCATCAACCGACGCGAAGCGGCCCGCTACGGCTTGACGGTAGGAGATGTGCAAGCGGTCATCACTACCGCCATTGGGGGAGACACGGTGACCACGACGGTCGAAGGACGGGAGCGGTATCCGGTCAATGTCCGCTACAAGCGCGAACTGCGCGACGATCCTGACCGGCTCAAACGGGTACTCATTCCGACGCCGGCCGGTGCGCAGATCCCATTGGGAAGCATCGCAGAGGTCGTAATCACGCAGGGGCCCACGTCGATCGCGGATGAGGGGGGCGCCCTGACCGGTCTCGTGTCGGTCGCAGTGAGTGGACGCGACCTGGGCGGCTATGTCCAGGAGGCCCAACGAGCGGTGCGAGACCGAGTCACATTACCCGCTGGCTACAGGTTGGTCTGGGCCGGTCAATACGAGCATCTGGTTCGCGCCGACGAACGACTGAAGCTTGTGGTGCCTGTGACGCTGGTACTAATACTTTTGCTGTTATATCTGAATTTTCGATCGCTGGCGAAATCGCTGATCGTCTTGCTGTCCGTCCCCTTTGCCGCCATCGGGGCGATTTGGTATCTCGCCTATCTGGACTACGACCTCAGCATAGCGGTCTGGGTAGGCATCATCGCCTTGGCCGGCGTGGCAGCGGAGACCGGCGTGGTGATGCTGCTCTATCTCGACGAAGCGTATGAACGGCGAGTGCGGGAAGGCCGCATGCCGACGGTTCACGACTTGCGCGACGCCATCATGGAGGGCGCAGTCCAGAGGGTGCGGCCTAAGATGATGACGGTTGCGGCGATCATCGGAGGATTGCTCCCGATCATGTGGACCACCGGCACGGGCGCCGACGTGATGAAACGGATCGCCGCTCCCATGATCGGAGGCATGGTGAGTTCGACGATCCTAACGCTTCTGGTGATCCCCGTGCTCTATGCCCTCTGGCGTGGTCGCTCAATGTCCGCCGAGACCCCATCCCTATTCAACCGTACCGACCTTTCTCTACAAGCGCAGGAAGGCAACAGCGTTTCCGGGCAAGGAAACACATGAAACGCGGTGAGCAGAATAGAGGACATGTGAATCAGCAGCCGGCGTGAGGCAACTTGTTCATATCGTACAAATCATACAGAGCAGAGTGACTAGTACAGGGCCGGTAGGTGCCAGTGAATCGGTGGTTGATCAGCCAAGGTCGCGGGGGCGCCCTAGTCCAACAATACCATCATGCACATTCCAGCTAAGAAAAATGAGGTGCTTATGTGTAGAGCGCTCAAAACTGGCTCAGCCATGCTCTGGGCGAGTCTTACGGCAATGCTCATCATGATGGGCCTGCTCGTGCAAGCCTGCAGCCAGACGCAGTTTGAGCAGCGGGACAAACGTTTCTATTATCGTGCCTTGTGGAATTTTGCTCTACGAGAGAACCTGAAAGAATTGGATATTGAATTCAATGGAGTCGACTTCGGCCACTCCAACCTGTACGAGAACCTTCTTCTGACCGGCGCCAAAGATGTCCCGGCGATTGAGGAGAGGGCTTGAAAGGAAACGCTCCGGTTCATTGAGTCTCGACCGGTGCTGAATCCGAACGAGGAAGCGATCGCGCCGACCTATATGAAATTGGCCTGGAAAGCGCAGAACACCTTTGATGAGGCGCATGCCCTCCATCGGGCAACGTATGACATCTATGTCTCTGATCTTGCTGACAAGAAGGGTGCGATTCGGAAAGTCCTGGCGTTTTACCAGGACAGTGAGTATGCGATTACGGCAAAACGGCTGGATCATCAGCAGCTGGATACCTTCCCCTACTCCAAGTCGTTCCGCCGGAAGTTTCCGCTGTTTAACGCCACGATCTGGGCCTATCACTATCTCCAAGTCGTGGTCTACGACGTGTTAGCCGCGTTTCCTGATCTTCAGTCAAAGCAGAATGCCGTAGTGCCTATCCTCCGGACCTATCACGGCTACCTGGACAAGCCACCGGTGAAGTGGACGTTTATGCCGATGACGGCTGAGCTGAGCCCGAAATTCGCTGCCGAATATCCCGAGATCGCGAACATCTTCGATAATCTCCACATGATGCATGACAACATCAGTGACATCCTCACCACTGATCTTTTCCCGACGTGGGAGGAGAAGCGCAAGGAAATCTACCGCGTGACCCAGGCGTACTACTGGGCCACTGCGGATCCCACGAATCCCTACGTTGTTCGTGAGGGACAACCTCACCATCCGGGCTTGCCCCCAGTAATAGAACCTGGAGCGCCGGGCGAACACTCCGGGCACTCGGGAGGTCACCAGTAAACATGAAGACTTTCCAAGTGGTCATATTGTTCCTGATGATGGTGCCCACTGTCGTCTGGGCATTGGACCACGACAATTTGGACCCCAACCGTCCCATTGCGATTGAAGATGCCTATGTCGTTCCCAAAGGAGAGATCGGGGTCGAGGGTGGCATGTTGTTTAGTGATCGCAAGCGAGGGGAAAGCCGATTCGTGTTCCAGCCGCAGTTGATCATCGGAGCATTTGATAATACCCAATTGGAGTTGAGTAGCGATGTGTCGACGAACCCGAGGTCTATCGTGGGGGATGATAAGTCAGGCAATCTCACGGCCGGCGCGCTCTATAACTTCAATACTGAGACCCTGAGCCTTCCAGCCTTCGCGGCCCGGATACAATTGGGGTTTCCCACCGGTGTGAGGGGGAAGGGAGTGGATACCGCGCTGACCGGTGTCATGACGCGTTCGTTCGGGCAATGGCGAACCCATGTGAATGTGGGATATATGTTTTTGGGATCGCCACAGGGCCTGGAACGCTCGGGAGCATACCGTGTGGTGGCGGCAGTGAGTTATCCTCTCGGTTATCCCACAAGTTTTCGCGAGACTATTATTGCCAACGCCTTCACCCGCCAGTCTGATCTAGTGGGCCAACGGAATCCGACAGGGATCGGGATCGGTCTTCGACATCAGGTCAGCTCTCGCGTCGTCGCCGATGTAGGCATCGGCAGTGAGGTGATCGGGCCGGCTGACCGATCGATTTTCTTCAGCACCATCGGACTGTCAGTGGGATTTTAATGGCACATGCTGGCGGAGACGAGCACACATGAGAACAAACCTTTGCCTACCTACTGCGAGTCAGGTGAAACAGATGGGTTACAGACAAGTTACTCTATCCAGGCATGCGAGGTGCGTACATGATGACTGCCATTCCGATGAGACAAATGACAGCCCCGATAATATCGAATCGATCAGGACGAAAGTTGTCTATAGCCCATCCCCAGAGAAGCGAGAGCACAATGAACATGCCTCCGTATGCGGCATACACGCGACCAAAGTGGGCTGTCTGAAATGTCGGAATGATGCCATAGAGTATAAGAATGGCCGCTCCGGCAATCGCATAACCGAGTGGGCGTCCTTCGCGAAACCAGAGCCACATGAGATATCCGCCTCCGATCTCGCAAAGACCTGCCAGCACATAGAGTCCTATCGATGACAGTATGGACATCACTGCATCCTCATGGTTTGAGTAGAGAGCTGCCGGTTGCCGATGATCCGACCGTAGAGCGCCGGGACGACCAGTAGCGTGAGTATTGTCGAGGTGAGTAGCCCTCCGATGACAACCGTGGCGAGTGGCCGTTGGACTTCGGCTCCCATTGTGGTGGCCAACGCCATGGGAAGAAAGCCGAGGCTGGCGACGAGTGCCGTCATCAGCACGGGCCTGAGTCGGTCCATGGCCCCCTGTGTGACTGCCTGCTCAGTGGGGAGCCCTTCTGCTTCGAGTAGCCGGATGTGGCTGACCAGCACCACGCCATTGAGCACCGCGATGCCGAACAGGGCGATGAATCCGATGACCGCTGAAATACTGAGTGGCAAGCCTCGTAGCCAGAGGGCTACGATACCACCGGAGAGGGCTAAGGGGACATTGAGGAAAATCAGCAGCGCGGGACGCATGGCCCCGAAGATGACCGACAGCACGCCGAGAATCAGGAGGAGGGTGATCGGCACCACCACGGCCAGCCTGTTGGTGGCTTCTTGAAGATGTTGAAACTGCCCGCCCCATGTCAATTCATACCCGGTCGGGAGCGACACCTAACGTGCCACGGCTCGTTGAGCCTCTGCCACGAAGCTTCCCAAGTCCCTTCCCCGGATGTTGTTCTCCACCACGATACGTCGCTGCACATGCTCCCTGCTGATCTGAGCCGGTCCCGTGTCCACCCGGATGGCCGCCACGCGGGCGAGCGGAACGAGTTCACCATGACTGGTCGGGATGAGCAGATTGCCCAATGAAGCAGGATCAGCTGATGCGCGATCGGTCAAGCGGACGACGAGGTCAAACCGTCGTGATCCTTGGACCACGGTGCCGACGACATGTCCCACACGTGTAGTTTGAACGAGGGTGAGCACCTCATCCGCCGTGAGCCCATAGCGCGCGATCTGTTCCCGGTCTACAATCACTCGCAGAAGTGGAAGGCCCGCGACCTGCTCGACTTTGACATCTGCTGCGCCGCGCACGGTTTCCAACGCACGGGCCACTGCCTCGGCCTGCTGCTTGAGCACCTCCAGATCAGGCCCGAATATTTTGACCGCGAGATCGGAGCGCGTCCCCGCAATCAACTCGTTAAAACGCATCTCGATCGGCTGCGTAAACCCGAGGCCGACGCCGGGCACCGCGTCGAGAATGGCGGGCTTCATCTTGGCGATCAGATCTTCGCGCGTGCCGGCCGTCGTCCATTCTCGCTGCGGTTTGAGAATGACGAACACATCGGACATCTCCACTCCCATCACGTCGGTCGCCACCTCGGGACTCCCGGTTCTGGTCACCACCTGCACGACTTCCGGAAATCTGCGAAGCACCTGTTCAACGTCCAGGGCATTGCGGACCGACTCGCTCAGCGACACGCTGGGCAATCGCCAGAGTTGAATCGCCATGTCGCCTTCGTCGAGCCGAGGCACAAACTCGATGCCAAGCCACCCGGAGATTCCGAGACTCACGACAAACAGCCCAACCGCCGGCGTGACCACCCAGGCCGGACGCGCCGTCGCCCATCTGAGACAGGGTTCATAGGCACGGCGCAGCACTCGGATCACACGCGTGTCCTCATGTGCGGATCTCGCCCGCACAAACCAAAATGCGAGCAGAGGGGTAACCGTCACCGCAAGCAGGAGCGAGCCGGCCAGAGCCAGGATGACGGTCAGTGCCATCGGACGGAACATCTTCCCCTCGATGCCGGTCAGCGCCAGGATGGGCACGTACACGAGAATGATGATGCTGACGGCGAGGGTCATGGGTCGAAGGACCTCGCGGCCGGCCGCCTGGATCTCACTCAGCCGTTCTTCCCGGCTCATGACGCCTTTCTTCGACAGTCGTCGGAGGATGTTGTCGACCATGACGACCGAGCCATCCACCAGCAACCCGAAATCGATCGCGCCGAGGCTCATCAAATTTCCGGAAAGGCCTGCCTGCATCATCCCGCTGAAGGCGATCAGCATCGAGAGCGGAATGGCGGACGCCACGATCACGCCTGCGCGGAGATCGCCGAGAAAGAGGAACAGCACTGCAATGACGAGGAGTCCACCCTCAAGCAGATTGTTGCGCACGGTGTGCATCACCTTCGCGACCAACAGCGTTCGG
>JBBRRM010000054.1:0-11355 GCA_038275915.1 Nitrospirales bacterium | reverse complement strand
AGGTCTATTGGCGGAAGCCATCTCAGCCTTCGACTCCTCAAAGGATGTGGCCGAAAGATCCCTCTCGCGATCGAACGAGGCCGGCAAGGTCCACCCGATCCAGAAGACGACTCCCATGGTCGCGGCGAACATCCCGAGCTTGAGGAGGAGCGATTGCCACATGATGAACTATTATGTCCTCTTTCGCGCCTGGTGAATGGCCTTCCCTTCGACATCTTCAGCCGCCTCCATCATACCTTCGGACAGCGTCGGATGGGCATGGATCATCTCCGCCATGTGCGACACCGTCGCACCGGCCTGCATCGCCATAGCCGCTTCATGCACCAGATCGGCTGCATGGGCTCCGACGATATGCACGCCCAGGATTTTTCCGCTCGGCGATTCCGAAATGACCTTGAACAATCCCGTCGTATCCGCTGTCGCTTGCGCCTTCCCCAACCCGGCATATCGAAAACGTCCCACCTTGAGAGCCTGGTCAGGATTCTGCCCGGCGGCCTGCACCAACTCACGGGCTTGTTGCTCCGTCACACCGACGCGGCCGATCTCCGGCAGGGTAAATATTCCGGCAGGGATCACATCGTAACGAACCGTCGCCTGATGCCCCATGATATTCTCGACCGCGACTTTGCCCTGAGCCGAGGCCACATGCGCCAACATGACCTTGCCGACGACGTCGCCGATTGCATAGATCCCTGGCACAGTGGTTTCCATCCGCTCATTGACAAGAATCTCCCCTCGCGGTCCCGTCTGCACCCCCACCTGCTCCAGCCCAATGCCCCGGCTATTCAATCCTCGTCCTACGGACACCAAGAGCTTCTCAGCCGTGACCTGCGTGCCATCTTTGAGATGCGCGGTGATGGTCGTCGGTGATCGCTCCAGTCTTTCGACGGTCGTCCCGGTCAGGACCGTCACGCCACGTTTCTTCAATTCCCGCTCCATCGTCGAGGAGATGTCGTCATCCTCCAGGGGAAGCACGTGCGCCATTAACTCCACAATCGTGACCTCCGTCCCCAGGCCACTATAGAGCGCCGCGAACTCGCATCCTTCGACTCCTGCGCCGATGATCAGCAGACTGGAAGGAATGCGCTCAAGGTCCAAGAGATGCTGGCTTGTGAGCAGCTGTTGTCCGTCAATCGGAAATTGCGGCAGGTTCGGCCAGGACGATCCGGTGGCGATGATAATCGTATCGGCTTGGATATCCCGCTGCGTGCCGTCGGCAGCAGATACCGTGACCGTTTGACGATCCCGGAGGGATCCGGTCCCCTGCACCTGCTCGATGTTCCACGCCTTGAAGAGCGTCGCAATACCCTTCACGAGCGTCGCCACCACTTTATTCTTCCGGGCGACCATCCGGGCGAGATCATAGGTGACCGGTCCTTGAACGAGCAGGCCCATGTCTTCGGATTTTTTCACCTTGTCGCCGAGTTCGACGACCGACAGGAGGGTCTTACTGGGAATGCAGCCCCAATTCAGGCAGACGCCGCCGAGCGCATTGGACTCAATGACGGTGACGCGGGCGCCAAGCTGGGCGGCTCGAATCGCGGCAACATACCCCCCTGGTCCAGCACCCAGAATGGCAATGTGAGGTTGAGCAGGCATATCAAGGCTAAAGTTGAGGTTGAGATTCAGGCTGAAGTCGAGGGGAGAATGTTAAAGGTGAGAGGTACGAGGGCGGAGGAATCTGCGTGCGCCTCACCATTCCCTGGTCAGCCTTGACCTTAACCTTTCTTCTGGCTGGCAAGAAAGGCCTCATACTGCGCGGCGGTCATCAGCTTGTCCACCTCGCCTGCGTTCGAGAGATCAATCACCACCATCCAACCCTTGCCATAGGGATCTGAGTTCACTAATTCCGGATGGTCTTTCAAATCAGCATTGACCTTCGCAATGGTGCCACTCACCGGGATGTAGATCGTGGAGGTCGTCTTGGTCGATTCTACCTCACCGATCTGCTGGCCGGCCTTGACGACGGCACCAGGCTTCGGCAAATCGATGAACACGATATCGCCCAACGCATCTTGGGCAAAATGACTGATGCCAGCCGTCGCCTGCGTGCCGCTCACGCGGACCCATTCATGCTCTTGATGGTAATGAAGATCTTTCGGAATCATGCGGGCTCCCCTTTGGAGAAAGTTGAGGTTAAGATCAAAATAAAATGCGAGAGCTATCTTGTAGCGACTCAACCTGAAGCTGAGTCTTAACCTTCATATTTTTGTCGCGGGATCGTAGTGGTCTGGCGCCTCTTTTGTCAAGGAATCGCTGCCCCATTCATCAGGAGCAGATGTGTTCCCCCTTGCCCGACTTTCGTCGCCACTGTGGATCGTATGGCAGTGATCAGAGACGATGGATCCCATGCGTTCAGGGCGAGGCCCAGCCAGAGTTGACGTTCATCCCCCGGCGTCTGCGCCAACCGTTGTCGCACGATCTCCATTGTCGTCGCTTGTTGATCCGATCGCCCGGAGATGCCAGGTTCCGGCCGAATGACGAGAGGGAGCCCGCGCTGCTTGGCTTCGAGCACGTCTTCTCCAAATTCGATCAAAGCGTCCGCAGGCGAGAGGAGCGCACGCTCGTGAACGACTATGGCGACCAGAAATCCCGGTCGCGTCTGTCGCAACTGCTGGGTGAGCCCTGCCACAAATCCAAGATAGGTCCTCGTCTTCCACCCGACCCAACGCCAAAGATCTGGCGCGACAGGCTGATCGTGGCTATCGATCGAAGGGCCAAAGAATGCTTCGAACATCCGTCGCGACGTGGTGCTCCATTCGCCGGCAAATCCCTTGACCGTCCTGTCCTCCAAGACCAGCCCATCGATGTCCGTCCGCAGCAAATCCTGCGCGAGTTCGCTGACGAAACGCTGATACGCAGGATGGAGCACATCGACCAGACCGACCGATTGGGACAGATCACCCATCCTGTGAGCCATGACGATCCCCCACTCAGGATTCATCGTCATCCACCCAGGTTCATGCAGATTGAGCGACGCCAATACCGCCATCCCTTTGGCATGGGCTGCTGGCACGATGCTCCGGAAAAGATCCTCGACGACTGGAACCTTTCCGGTCTGGAAGTACACCCCCATCGGGCCTGACTGCGTCGTCTCACGAAAAGGAGATCCCGCCTCGACAATCAACGATGTCACGCCAGCGTCAGCGACCTGCTCAATCCATGTCCTGACATCGGGAATCACGCGCCAGTCCGTACTCGTCAACCAGAGCGCAATCTGCCGCCGCTCCAACAGAGACGAGGCGCCGACACTCCGACGAAATGCGTCCAGCCGGTTGAGCGCATGAAATTCATAGCTTCCGGCGAGCGGGGTCAATCGAGGTGCATCCCCGATCACAGCACGGTAGGCAGATAGCGCACGCGAGAGATCTCCCCGCTGCTCATACGAGCGCGCAAGCCACCACCGGGCTTCGCTCAGCCGGGAAGAGCCGGGATTGGAATCGACAAATCGTTGGAAGAGTGTGCAAGCAAGCGGATAGCGCTCTTGCACATAGGCACGATAGGCGGACTCAATGAGCCGCCTCTGAGCGTCCAGTCCCGGATCGACACCCGACGCGGCAGGCGGCATCGAAGGAGGGAACCGGTGCGCCAGAGTGGCGCACCCCGGAAGGACCAAGAGGAGGACACACGAAATCCATCTGGCGATATCCGGCCAACGATGAACGGAAACGAGCACAGCCGTTCACGCCTGTCGACAGGCGCGCCTAACCGACCAAATCCGTTTCAGGGAAAAAATAGGAGATCTCGAACTTGGCGGTCTCCGGCGAATCAGATCCGTGCACCGCGTTGAACTCGATATTGGCTCCATGTGCCTTGCGAATCGTGCCAGCCTCAGCCTTGGCAGGATCCGTTGCACCCATGAGTTCACGATTCTTCTTGATGGCATTGTCACCCTGCAGAACGAGTACGACGACCGGACCTGACGACATGAACCTACAGAGGCTATCGAAAAACGGACGGGCCTTGTGCACGGCATAGAATCCCTCCGCCGTCGATTTTGAAAATTGCATCATGCGTATGGCCACTGGCTTCAGACCGGCTTTTTCATAGCGGGCAATAATGTCGCCAATGGCGTTCTTCTTCACCGCATCCGGCTTGATGATGGCTAATGTTCGTTCACTCATGGGCTCCGAGGTTCCTCCAGAAAGTTAAAGAATAGATTGAACAGCGTTGAGGCATTATAAGTGGCTGATAATGTGCTTGCAAGGGTCGAAGAAGCCTCGCATGGGGAGAGCTGCTTCCCGACATTCAACGCACTTTTTTGGTCGTTCAATTTCTATCCATGAGTGACAGTCAGGTCTCACAACCAGAGACTGGAAGGATCTGGTAGTAGTGCCGATAGGCCGTATGATTAGAAAGTCACGCCGCCATGACGATTGCTCCGGAGACAATTAGTGCGGGTGACTTGAGAATGCTATGACCGAAACTGAGCGGCGAGGTCGCCCGGTTTGAAGACGCCTCGTTCGGTGATGATACCGGTGATCCACTCTGCTGGTGTCACGTCGAATGCGGGATTGTAGACTGCCACTCCGGCTGGCGCGACAGGATGGCTGCCGTGAATGGTGGTGACTTCTAGGGGATTCCGTTGTTCGATCGGAATGTCTGCCCCCGTCTTGGTCTTCAAATCGATCGTAGAATACGGCGCAGCCACGTAGAATGGAATTCCATGAGCTTTTGCCAACACGGCGACTGAGTAGGTGCCGATCTTATTCGCCACGTCACCGTTGGCTGCGATCCGATCGGCTCCCACGATGCAGAGGTGAATTTTTCCCTGCCGCATGAGTGCACCGGCCATATTGTCCGTGATGAGGGTCACGGGAATCTTGTCCTGCATCAACTCCCAGGCCGTGAGTCGCGCCCCTTGCAGCACCGGCCTGGTTTCGTCGGCGATGACTTGAATCTTCTTCCCCTGAGCCCAGGCCGCACGAATGACGCCGAGTGCAGTGCCGTAGCCGGCTGTCGCCAGGGCACCGGCATTACAATGGGTCAAGACCGTTTGGCCGCTTGCGATGAGTTCAGCTCCGTGCTGTCCCATCGCCTTACAGAGCGCGATATCTTCATCGAGAATGGCTTGTGACTCAGTCAGCAGCGCGGCTTTGATGGACGCAATCGGCTGGGAGCGTAATGAGACGAGCATGCGTTTCATCCGCTCGATGGCCCAAAACAGATTGACTGCGGTCGGCCTGGTCGCCGCGAATTGCTCGCAGATCGCGAATACTCCGTTGGCGAAGCTCTCATAGTCGGGTGCTCGGAGGGTCTGAGCGCCGAGGGCGATCCCCATCGCCGCGGTCACACCGATTGCCGGGGCTCCTCTGACTTTAAGAGTGCGAATGGCGTCGGCGACGGCCTGATAGTCCCCGCAGTCCAGAAATTCGACGTTCTCCGGCAACCGGCTTTGATCGAGCAGTCGAACTGCTCCGTCTTTCCATTCAACGGTGGGAACCATGGAGGGATCTTGTAGCGGGAACTGCGGCACAGTGCAAGGGGGCAGGCCGGATTATTCATGAACGGTTCGCCGCGAAATCGCGCAGTCGCCAAAAGAGACAGGCGCGCGAAGCCGCGACGGATGAGGCATATTGGAAACAGTATGTTGACCGAGTGGCGAGCCGCCTGCCTGGCCGCCGTGCCGCAGCGTCCAGACTCGTCGCAGCGGCGAATTGATGTGGCTGGAACTGTTGGGATCACCTACCAATGCTTCACGATTGACTGTTCTCGAATGAGATCCGTTAACCGTTTCACTGCCCCTCCCCCTCTGCTCTCATGCTCACACGTGAATAACCGGCTACCGGCTATTCACCCGCTTACCAACTGGAAAAGGCGTCACAGGCTTCTCTTCCATTTTGGCGAACTCCCGTTCCAGCATGGCTCTGATGAAGCCGCTGGTCGTGTATCCCTGCTGTTTCAGGTTATCGAGCTGAGCTTTAAGGTTGAGGGGCAATTGAATGACGATTCGTACAAGTTTTGGCATACCCTAGCTCCCTTAATAGACACACCTGTGCAAGCCCGCACGAGTGAATGCACATGCTATGCCTTGCTATCACGTGATGAGACATGAACAAAATTGAGTTGTTATGCCATGGTATCTGCACTAGCGGGGAATTGAAGGACGAATTTCGCCTGAAAAGACGCGAAATGTGCAGTCTCTTATTCGCTCAACTACATTAAGAGAATCAATAACACTGGTCCCTGTTGTATAGGTCGCTCAACGACACAAGACAAGAACGTGGTCAATCACGATCATGCCATTGTTTCAAAAGGCGAGTCCAGTTCGCCTGCTCGCAGGCCCACAGACACGCGGCTCTATTCGTTGGCTGCCACACCAACTCTCTCGCTCGATGCATTTGAACCGACGCATCGGAGATTCGTCCGGTAAACCAAACCCCGCCATCCCGATCGGTTCGCAATACCGTGCTGCCTTCCAATGCATACGCTTCGAGTACTGCCGCGGCCGGATGCCTATATGAGTTATGGCGGCCGGCTGAAACAATTGCATACTGAGGACGAAGTGATGCCACCCATTCACGATTCAACGAACTGACCGCTCCGTGGTGAGGTACCTTGAGGATTTCGATGGGACCATCAGAGTGTGCCATCCGCGACAAGCCATCTCGTTCGATGTCCGCAGCGAACAGCATTGTATGGCGTCCGCAAGTCAGACGCGTCACCACCGAGTGGTTATTCAGTTCATGTCCACCCACATCGCTATCATGAGGCGGCACATCAAGATGCTCCTTCGCTGGCGGGTTGAGGACCACCATACGGCAGGGACCGGATGACACGATCTCTTGCCCCTCTCTAGCCACACCTTCCTCTAGTCCTCGAACCGCCAATAACTGTTGCAATCGTCGATAGAATAGCTCTTCCCTTGTCTCTCCAGACCCCCAATAGTTCTTCACACGGAATTGGCGGACCACCCAGGCAAGACCTCCGACATGATCAAGTTGGGGGTGCGTGCCAATGACCTGATCAATGGTATGAATCCCCCGGTTCCAGAGAAACGGGGCGACCGCCCCGCGGCCCATGTCAAAACGCTCATACGTCGCTCCTCCGTCGATCAACACCACTTGTCCATCAGGCAGTTCAACGACCGCACTATCACCCTGTCCGACGTCCAGAAACGTGACGCGGAAATGATCGCCATCCAGAAAGATCCGTGGAGACCAAGCCCACCAGAGCAACATCAGCAGCACTCCGGAACCGGCTGCGAATCGGAGCGCCGCGCTGCCGGCTCGCTGCCATAGCAATCCCAGACCGCCATAGAACAACAACATGGTAAGAGCTGAAGGAGCCGCGACGTGCCATTCCCCTCCGGGTACCATCGCCACCAGGCGGACCGCCGTCACGAAGTGTTCGAGGATCCATTGATTCAGCGACGCCAGAGGCAAGGTGGTTCCCCCTAATGCGATCTGCCAGGTTGTTGAACCAAGTCCGATCGGAACCAGGAGGATTCCCATGACGGGAACCGCCACCACATTGCTGAAAAGACCGAGCCAGGGCAATTGATTGAAATAGTAGGCAACCAGGGGAAGCGTCACCACGGTCACAATCCCGCTCATAACCATGGAATCTTTTCCCCATCGAGCACAGGTTTTCAGGAATGATGGGTCAGTCGGCAGCTCTTCCACCTCAACCACGGTCGACCAGGACAGCCACCCGGCAATGGCCATAACGGATAAAAAGGAGAGCTGAAAGGAGATATCGAACAATGCCTGAGGATCATGCAGCAAGATTCCCACCGCGGCGGCAGAGAGAGCATGGAACAGACGGCGCTCCTGGCCGAGCCAAATCGCGCCAAGCCCCACGGTCACCATCAGCAGTGAACGCATCGTAGCCAGTTCCGCCCCGGCGAGGCAGGCGTAGCCCGCGACGGGGAGGAACGTACAGACGACGGCAACACGAGTCGGCGTCATTTTCCGAGACAACGCAAGAAGCCAATTGGCAGGCAGCAGAATCATCATCCATCTGACGATCGAGAAGATGAGCAGGGCGACGAGGCCCAAGTGACTGCCTGAAATAGACAGAAGGTGGACTGTCCCGGTCGCCATAAACTGATCGCGCAGATCGGGATCCAAATACCCTCGATCACCGATAATGATGCCTGTATAGAGGCCCAGTGCAGGTTGGGAAATGGTTTGGAGCGCGGCAAAACGGATACCGCTCCGCCACCGGTCGAACTGATTCCATATCGCCCACCAGGCATGCGCACGTCCGGACTCAAGCAACTGTACCGCCTCGGCTCCGGTCACGGTGGCGACCGCATCGATTCCCTGCCGTTCAAGATACACCGCATAGTCGAATCCACCAGGGTTCAATGACCCGCTTGGACGGCGTAACAGAGACTGAAAACGTATCCTGTCTCCTTGAAAGAATAATCGCTCCGGTGTACGCCAGGTGAGCCTGATATGTGTAGGCGCTCCCAACGCAACCACTGAATCATCCGACCTGATGATCATGACCAGTCGATTTGGCGCCTGCTGGACAGGCGCCACGATGCGACCGGTTACTTCTTTCATCGAATCGAATACGTGATCGACCATCGGGTCCTGGCCAACCAGGTTGACAGCCACCGCCCAATAGACGACTCCCCCCAAGAGTGCGCCATAGAGCCAAGTCGTCTGGCGGATCGTGACCCGATTGAGTCGTCGTTCGAAAACGCAGGTGCCTAGCGCAACGAGGAAGAGTAGAACCGAAGTGGAGAGGGGGAAATAAGGAATCTGTGATCCGATAAGGAGCCCGGCGATGAACGCAACGGCGAGGGACGGCAGCATGAGCCTCCCTCAGTGGAGGGCGACGAACCTAGCCCAGATGAGTCTTGACAATATTGACAAGATGATTGGCTACATCGCGAATCGTGTCATCGCACTCACCCTCGACCATGACCCTCAATAGGGATTCGGTCCCGGAGTAGCGCACCAACACGCGCCCGCAACCGTTGAGACGCTGTTCGCTCTCACGAATTGCGCATTGCAACTCGGGAACGCTGTCGAGATCCGGTTTCTTCGTCACTTTTACGTTGAGTAATACTTGTGGCACCGCCGTCATGGCTTGAGCCAGTTCTGACATCGGCTTCCCCATGCGCTTCATCAACGACAAGACTTGCAATGCTGAGATCAAGCCATCACCGGTCGTATTATGATCGAGAAAAATGAAATGCCCAGACTGCTCTCCTCCGAAGTTATATCCCTCGGCCGACATCCGTTCGAGCAAATATCTGTCACCAACGGCAGTCCGCTCAAGAGCGATACCGGCTTTCGTCATGGCAAGCTCCAATCCGAAGTTGCTCATGACCGTGCCCACCACCGTCTGCTTCGCCAATTGCCCTTGGCGATGAAGATCCAGCGCCAGCATGGCCATAATATGGTCGCCATCCACGACGCGGCCCTGCTCGCACACGAAAATGGCACGATCGGCGTCCCCGTCCAATGCCACTCCAAGATGAGCCCCCTGTTCGCGGACCACCTTCTGCAACAGTTCGGGATGGACCGCGCCACAGCCGGCATTGATATTCATTCCGTCCGGCTTATTGCCGATTACTTCGACCTTGGCCCCAAGTTCGCGTAACACCGTAGGCGCAACCTTATAGGCTGCGCCATTGGCACAATCGACCACGACGCTGATTCCCTGGAGGTCCAGTTCCTTCGGGAGAGACCGTTTGACGAATTCGATGTAACGCCCCTCCGCATCGTCGATTCGAAAGGCTTTCCCGATCGCATCGGCTGTCGGCCGGAGATGGGCAATCTCGTTCGAGACGATGAGTCCCTCAATCCGAGCTTCCATCTCATCGGGCAATTTGAATCCGTCATTCGAGAAAAACTTGATGCCGTTATCCTGATAGGGATTGTGTGAAGCCGAGATCATGACCCCGGCATCGGCCCTGAGGCTCCTCGTCAAGAACGCAATCGCCGGAGTCGGCATGGGACCGACCAGGAGCACATCGACACCCATCGAACAAATCCCGGAGGTCAACGCCGATTCCAACATATAGCCGGAAATGCGGGTGTCTTTGCCGATCACGATTTGATGGCGGCCGGCCCGGCGCATAAACAAATGTGCTGCAGCCCGCCCCAGCTGCATCGCTATTTCGCTCGTCATCGGATCGAGATTGGCAACCCCTCGAACCCCGTCGGTGCCGAACAATTTACGCATGTTGTGCTTTCATGGAAAGAGCCGTCTGTCGACCAATTGCCGCCGCCACCTGAACCACATCTTTCATCGCCCTCACGTCGTGGACCCGAAGGATGCCCGCCCCACGGTCTACTGCGATCGCCACCGCCGCTGCCGTAGCCCACTGACGCTCCTGAGCCTCTCGGTTCACCAGCTGCCCAAGAAACCCTTTCCGCGAGACACCGACCAACAATGGACACTCAAGGTGCACGAAACGGTGGAGTTGAGCTATCAGCGCAAGGTTATGTACCAGCAGCTTACCAAATCCGAGACCTGGATCAAGAATGATTTGTCTTCGTAGAATGCCGTGAGTCATCGCGAAACGAATCCGTTCCTCGAAAAATTCGGACACTTCGCCGACCACATCGTTGTACTGAGGGGCCTGCTGCATGGTACGCGGCGTACCTTGCATATGCATCAGGACGATACCGGCCCCTGTTCGGGAGACGAGATCGGCCATGGCAGAGTCGCCTCGTAACGCGGTGACATCGTTCACAAGCACCGCTCCCACGTCGAGGGCTGCGCGTGCAACAGCAGCTTTCGAGGTGTCAATCGATATGGGAACGGTGACGGCTTTTGCGACGGCGTTCACAACAGGAATGGCACGACGGCACTCTTCTTCCTCATTGACCATTTCGGCGCCTGGACGTGTCGACTCTGCGCCGATATCCAGCAGATCTGCCCCTTCTTCAACCAGTTGAAGGGCATGCGCCACTGCGGCTTCTGCATCAAAATAGCGGCCCCCGTCGAAGAACGAGTCCGGTGTCACATTCACCACACCCATAATCAACGGTCGGCCGCGGAATTCAAGCAGCCGATCCTTAGCCTGTCGCGTCAATGTATTCAGCTCATTCACCAATGACGGTGCCTCCGTGAGTTAGGCATCCATGATACGGCACGTGTTCGATCCGCCTCCGTGCCGACATGGGTACCTCACCACACAATACGATGGGCGAGAAGGACGTCCTTCTCGCCTTTTCTTCTGTCAGATTTACAGCCCGGGACTCCAAGCCCTGAAATGGTGTCCCAGGGGCAGTGATGCAGAATTTAGGCAGGAACTGCTTGGGATGTAGACTGTAGGATGATTTGATCAATCTCAGGCGCATCGAGCACTTCTTTTTCCAACAGTGCTTCCGCCAAACCCTTCAGACTGGCCATGTTTTCCGTCAGCAGCCGCTTCGCCCGCTCGTA
>JBBRRM010000053.1:0-11472 GCA_038275915.1 Nitrospirales bacterium | reverse complement strand
AGTGGCTCTTGTACAGGATCACTCCCCGCTTACAGTGGCGGCACCGTGATGGTTTTGCACCATCTTCCCCGTCGCTGATGATTTCTCGCTAAGCTCTCCTCCTGATTAAAAAAATACCGTGCCCTGACAAGAGACGAGAGGATCGGGCACGAACCCTTCCCGTTACAGGCGATCTCTGTCATGCTTCGTGGAAATATAACTGGGCATGGTGACTCTCGGCACGCCCGACTCCGGATGGCAATCGATCAAGACGTCACATCCATAGACAGCTCGGAAAACATCGGCATCAATCACCTCATGCGGCGAGCCGAGGCGAAACAGTTTTCCGGCCTTCAGCATGAGAATGCGATCGCAGTATTGGCTCGCAAGGTTCAGGTCATGGGACACGAGCACCACGGTCAAGCCGCGTTCCTCTTGAAGACGGCGCACAATCGTGCAGACTTCAAGCTGGTGCTGGATATCGAGAAATGCGGTAGGTTCGTCCAGCAAGAGGACTTGAGGCGCTTGCGCTAAGGCCCGGGCAATCATGCAGCGCTGGCGCTCACCACCTGAAAGATCCATCACCGAACGACCGGCCAGATCGGTGAGATCCGTTGACTGCATGGCCTCTTCAGCAATCAACACATCCTCGGCGCTTTCCCAGCCGAATCCTGCACTCCACTTCGCGCCACGATGATGCGGATACCGGCCCATCAGGACCGTTTCCATCACGGTAAAGGAAAAGACCTGTGGGCTCTCTTGAGGCACAAAGGCCACCGTCCTGGCCACCTCAACTTGTGGCATCATGCCAAGATCGCGCCCGAACAAGGCCATGTCACCCACTTGGGGGCGCAGGACTTTCGCCAACAATTTGAGTAAGGAAGTCTTGCCTGAGCCGTTCGGACCCACGATGCCAAGAATCTCTCCGGCATCGACGTCACACGTCAATCCGTCGATGACCCAGTTGTCGGCTCCTCGATTGAGTGGATGGTACTGAAATCGAAGAGCACGCACCTGGTAGGCCCAGCGTGACGTGCCGATACCGAGGCCCGGTGCCGCAAGCTTCGAAGGTGCCTGTTCTGGAAAGGGACTCATGCGAACCGGTCCTTCCTCCATACCAGGAGGTAAATGAAGAACGGTCCACCTGCCAGCGCCGTCACGATCCCCACAGGAATTTCTGTCGGTGCGAGCAGCGTACGAGCCAAGGTATCAGCGATGACCAGATACATTCCTCCAATGCAGGCCGACGCCGGCAAGAGCAGCCGGTGATCAGCTCCGAGGAGAAACCGGACGGCGTGCGGAATGACCATGCCAACAAAGCCGATCATTCCACTGACCGACACGACGGCGCCTGTGATGAGGGCCGAGAGCACATAGACCAGTCGCTTCACGTGCTCGGTGTCAATGCCCAGCGAACGCGCAGACTCTTCGCCCAACGTCAACACATTCAGCCGGCGCGCTTGCTTGAGCAACAGGAAAAGACCGCCCAGCAGATAGCATGCCAATACGGCCAGTGCCGGATACGACGGGGCGGTCAACGTTCCCATGAGCCAAGTCATCGTTCCGACGGAACGATTCGGCTCCATAATGGAAGTCACAAACATGATCATCGCCGAAAAAATCGCATTGAGGATCACGCCTGCTAACAGGAGCGCATGGATGGGCATCCGGCCATACGACACCGCCATGCGATAGACCACCACTAACGACAGCAATCCTCCGGCAAATCCACAGAGCGGCAAGACAGAAAAGGTCACGACCGAGGTGCCTGCCCCCAGCAAGATAGCAAGGGCAACGCCTAATGCCGCACCGCTCGACACCCCGAGCACATAGGGATCGGCTAAGGGATTCCGCAACAATGCCTGCAGTACCACACCGACGGATGCTAAACAGGCTCCCACGAGAAACCCCAACAGCACACGGGGAAGTCTGACCTGGGTGAGGATCACGCCGGTTATCCCGATGCGATCACTTTCAATCGTGCCTTCCCGCAGAACCTGCCATAGAATATCGATGATCTGACTGAACCCGATCCATTGCGTCCCGAACTGGAGGCAGATCAAGAGCAGCACGACCGACATTACCACCAGCGGCGCCATCACGGCGCTCCATCGTCTGACCGTGAGTACAGCCCCCCCGGCCATCCGAACCTTTCCGGGCAGATGAGACACGCTCGACTCCCTCGCGATGCCGCTGTGCTCGGTTCGCACTGGAAGACGTGGCGAATCAGTGGTGAGCTTCATGTTACTCACGGCGCCGTATTCGCGGTGAACGCTTCTGGGTGGATGATCCGGGCCAATGCTTCTAACCCTTCAACGATCCGCGGCCCGGGACGGTTCAGCACGTCCGCAGAAATCTGATGTAGCCGTCCCTGCTTGACCGCCGACAACGACGTCCATCGCAACCATTGTTGTTGTTCACTGAGTGGAATCCCTTCAGCCTTCCCGATGGGAAAGATAATGATCTCGGGATCTTCCTTGAGGACAGCCTCCATGTTGAGATGCGGATAGGGCACCGTCGTCTGAGACGCGATATTGGACCCCCCTGCCACGTTGATCACCTGATGAATATAACTTCCAGGCCCGACGGTAATGAGCGGCTGGCTATTCAATACATAGAGCACGCGAATCCGCGTCACCGATTCCATCTTTTTACGAATTGCGGCAATGCGTTGTCGCATCGCCATGGCGACACCATCGGCGGCCGAGGATCGATTAAGGATGCGCCCGACGGTTTGAATACGACTGGGAATTTCCTCGAACGACTCCGGGTCGACGATGAAGGTGGGAACTTTCAATTGCTCCAGTTTAGCCAACAGATCGGCCCGGAGAAAGGCACGGGGGGCCAAGACCAGGTCCGGCGACAACGATAGAATGGATTCGATATTCGGCTGAGCGTACCCGATTTTTGGTTTCTGCTGGGCCGCCGGAGGATAATCGCAAAACTCGGTGACGCCGACAATCTCGTCATCGAGCCCGATGGCATAGAGAATTTCGGTAATGCTGGGCGCGAGAGACACCACCCGCGTGGGTGCCTTGGCGAGAAAGATTTTGCGGCCGAGGTCGTCGACGAAGGTGCGCGGGGTAATATTTGCCATGAAGGGCATGCCGGTCAGAATGCCCTGTTGCCGTCGTTTCATAGATGACATCTCATCGTCAGAAGCAGCTGACACCGACCACATCGAAAGCAGCACGACGGCTGCGAGCACGGATCCGACCCATCGACCTGTACGGAATACACCGGAACCCAAATAAAAAAATCCCCAAGGCCTCGACAGACCCTGAGGATTGCACCCGCAACTCATCCTCGCCAGTTCCCCAGCCCACGAGGGAACGTCGGTCAACTATCCTGGAAGGTCTTCTGGCTCATGGTTCACCCTACTCCCCGCGCCGTCCCATCCGCCGGAGCGAACAGTGGCATATACGGGTTTCGTCCCCATTTACAGCGGCGGGACCGCGAGGGATTTGCACCCTCTTCCCTGCTCAGGAGTCACTTTGTGGAGGGCACTCTAGGAGACCGATAAGAAGGTTGTCAAGTTCATTAATGTCCTTCGGCCCCGCCACCGCTCCTAATCCTGACGGCTAATCTGTCCAGACCCATGGGCAAACAAGGCGAAAGGGCGAGACTTTTCGAAGTCTCCTTCCGGCATAGGCTTTGCTCACCTTAGTAATGGGTGGCTGTCGTGAATAGGTCCTGAACTGACTTGAAAGATTGAGCCAATATGTTGCTTCTACGTATGTATCTATGAAACCCCTTCTTATTAGCGTCTTCCTCTTGTGGGCTCTCTTCCAACTCTCGAGCCTCATCTGGTCCTTGAAGGGACAACCCCCCAGCGCCGCCTTCACCAGACTTCTGGAAGCACCGCAGCACCGTCTCATCGATCTTGATGAGAACGGCTACTTCTACCTCCTCGGCTTTGCCGCGGCCGCTTCGCTCGATCCAGCGAAGGTAGGCCACGAAATGTGGTTGGAAACCGCCGCCTCGCCTGGCGCCAATGAATTCAATTACGACAAGCCTGGTCGATCGGAGCTACGAATTGAGCTTCCGGTGGAACAGGTCCTTCCTTCCTGGAACTCCGAGAATCCAGTGATCGAATTCCGGAATACGAGCGCTCAGTTTCAAACTCTGACCGGTCGGAATCGCACCTTCTATATGCGGTACGAACGGTGGCTCACGATGCCGTTTGAGGACATGGGATTCGGGCACCCAGGCACACCCCGCTTCCCGGAAGTATTTATGGCACACCGCCTGTATATCGCTGACGGATTTGCTCACCAGACGGCGTTGGGCATGCAGCGACTGAAGAAGGACATCCACGCGTGGCGAAACATACTCCGAGACGCGACGACCATCACCACTAAAGTCATGGCGCAGATCGTGATCGCCGACGATCTCCAATTCCTTTCGACTCTGCTGTCCCAGCCCGCCGTCGACAGGACCGTCTTGGCGATGACTCCCAACATGGCTTCTCCACTGAACACAGCAGAGTCATCGCTCCGCTGGCCACTCCAACATCAATTCGTACTCGGCGTCCGGGGCGACCATACAGATGCACGCACCACCGAGCGACGGGCTGAAGCTCTCAATACGCAAATACAGTGGTTAGCGAGCGCTGCCCGCCTCCCCGTGCAGGCCTTTCATCAGATCGAACATCCTCACGGACGCTCCCTCTTTGGAATGCCGCTACAGACGCACGAGACCTGGGAAATGTATGCGGCCTATTACGACGCGATGATCCAGGTCACAGGAGCAGGACAGAACACCTTGCCCAAACTTCACGAGCTGTCCGGAAGCCCGCGCCAAGGCATCACGGAGAGCCTCCTCGGTTCATCCTCCTTCAAACCGGACTGGAACCCCTTCTACGCTCAACTGAAAGAAACGGACGCCAGGCTCCGCCTCGCGTCACTGCAGGTCGTCTTGCGGCGCCCGAGCGCGCAGACCACCGTGCCGAATCGACTCGCGGAAGTCGGCTCGTCGTATTACGATCCCTTCAGTGGATTACCGATGTTGTGGAGCCCGACGCAACAGAAGATCTATAGCGTGGGAAAAGACCGGTTCGACGATGGGGGCGATACGGGGTTCGATATCAGCGTCCCTGCGATCGCCACCCTCACACCCGCACCGAAGGCACTGGAGCCAGCTGCTCAAACCCTGCGAGCTAGTCGCCGCTAGTCAATCCTAATACGACCCCGCAGAATGCTCAAAAAGACCGTCCAGCAAGGCCGCAGCTGGTGAGGTAGGCTGAGGTCAAGGTTGAGCAAAGATCTGACTTTCTTCATCTAACCCTCAGCCTCAGCCTCAACCTTTCACCCACGCTGGTGGACTTTTTCAGCATTCTGCTAGACCCGATAGCGCAGCTTGAGTACGAGTATCGCTCCCGTCAGCAGTAACGTCACCGCATTGGTCAGAATGATCGGCAAGGAATTGAGAACCAGTCCGTAGAGAAACCAGAGGAAGACACCGGACGAGAAGATCGCCAACATCCCCAGCGATACATCGCCCGCAGACTTCGTGGTCCACGTCTTCTGTAGTTGGGGCCAGAAAGCACAGGTAGTCAACGTTCCTGCCGCAAACCCCAATAAATCGATTCCCGTCATCGTCGGTCACCCTTCCGCATGCCTGATGCTCCCCGGCTATGCTCACTTATCGCCATCAAACGTGCTTGTCAAGACCAATGGCCCTGTGATAGATTTTCACCTTCGCAATCTTGTGGCGATTCGACTAGATGAAGGAGTGCACCCGTGGCATTTACATGTGATCTCTGCAGCAAACGTCGCCAATCAGGCAATAACGTCAGCCACGCCAACAACAAGACCAAGCGGGTCTTCAAACCCAACCTCCAGCCAGTCCGGGCCTTGATCGACGGGCAGCCAAAGCGCATTCGGGTCTGCACACGCTGCTTGCGTAGCGGCAAAGTCCAAAAAGCCGTCTAACAGGCTGTTGAAAAATCCGCCAGCGGCGTTCTCGCATCGTTCAGATCCTCAACGCTGAGTAGGGTCCTCGGAGGTCGGAACACTGGAGGGGCTTTTCCGTTCGCCAAGACCCATTCGAAGGGCGAACGGCCCACACGAAGTGCGGTATGTACCTCCTCGGGTCTTCACTCGCTGCGGCCTTGCTGGACGGACATTTTGAACAGCCTGCGAGTGTCGCTTGAGCCCTTCATAAATTCTTCTTCCAGCCTGCATCGCTCCGATTCCACAAAGATTCTTTAATGACTCGCTAGTCTTTACGGGATCTCTCCAAAGACTAGACTCCTCATCTGTGAGAACTCGACCCTGATCTACGGGGCCGACCAGAGAACTCTGCCATTCTGATCCGACAGCTTCACGGCGAATTGGTCATCCGGAGACAGGGCCAGCCTCCGATTCCCATCGCGACTCGTCAGTACAAGACCCACTTCGCCGTTTTTGTCGAGCCCTAATCCGGCTCGTGCCTTTCCATTCGAGTCCAGCAAGAGAAACTCTTCAGCATTCACCCCATTCGTCTTTTGCGCCTTCACAGGTGAAGGAGCCAGCCACCACCCGCTGAGTGCGCCCCCTATGATACTCCCGACGAACGTCACAACTACCAAGAGCCAAAAATGTCCTCGACTCACAACGCCTCCTTTCTGCACCTTCGTGAGATATACAAAAGGACTTGGAAGCGCATGCCTCTCAAGTCCTTCATAATCTATCGAGAGCCAAACATGTAGGGAGTTTTTCCGGCGCAATCACCAAAAACATTATAGAGCCGCCGGCTCTCACGAAGTGCGGTTTGGAGCAGGCGATAAGATTTGAACTCACGATAACTTGCTTGGGAAGCTGGTTCGGTAATTCTCCCACAGGACAGGCCGCGCCACGGTACGCAACGGGAAGCCGACAGTACCATACGGTTAGAGCCTCGGCAAGATACAGGCCGCTACGGTGAGACACAGGAGCAACCGTGACGGGAACCGGAACAAAAACCGTCATTCCTTTATACGGGGGAAAGAAGGCCGGGGATCATCCCGCAGGCCGGGGCGCCCCGGAAGGTATGCAACCTGTAGAGACAGAGACACATTCCGTCCCGGACAACGACGGCATCCTAGGGAATATCTTCCCCCCGTTTGGGGCACGAACCTACCATTTGAGGTATGTCGCCCAACGACTCGTGGGAGTTATGCTCGTAGTGCCAGAGAACACTCTCATCTACAATTATAAGAAGGAGGACACCATGGCACACTACCAGGACACGCACCCACCCTGCGGAACACTGGGGGTCGTGCGTGTGTTTCCCGACATTGACCGCGGCCCCTGTGTGGTCGTCCCTGGTGGAGTGCATCTTATCGATCAAGCCATGCTCGATTACTGTGCGCGTGAAGGGCAGTCTCCGATTGTACAGTGGGAATGCGTGAAGGACTTTACGCCCCACGTGCTGCCGAACACCACGAGGATTGACCTAAAGACACGCTACAGAAGGGAACCATGATCGCACCTACACCAGGACCTAGCCAGGCAAGCAACGCTCACCTGACCGCCGCCAAATCTGCAGAAGTGTGTTGGTAAACATATGAGTACTTTCTGACTCGCAGTGCCACCGAGCGCATGCTTCCAATACCACCAGCAACAACCTGGCTTGACGAGTTCATGATTGAGATTCACGCTATCTGGTAGGATCACCTCCCCAATGGTGCGCGTGAGGATGAATTCCTTCAAGCGCTCCTCGTTGAGAAGCCTCGAACTGATCGGAAGGTCTTACGACGCGTCCTTGCGCGAGATGGATGGAAGCGTGCAGGCATCTGAGCGGCATCCGAACTTGAGGCGATTCTTGGCAACCCATGCATAAACCCGAGTTCCCACAAACCCGGCGCCAGGAAAATAGAAAATGGGAATGAGAAGCCAGGTGAGAGGGCTGCCCCAAACCATCCTCCGAAACGCAAAAAATCCACGCGAAACCTTCCGGCTCTCGGTCACGACGAACATGGCGTTATCGAAATCCGCATCGCGCAATTCCGGGAACGTCACCGAGATCCGGCTTTCATCATGAGCGTCGTAGAAGGAGAACACGTGCATGAAGTCGACAGCACGAAACAATTTCAGACTCCTGATACAAAAAACGCATTGACCATCGTAGATGACATGGAGCGGTTCAAACAAACTCATAGAATGATATATTACCATACTCTGCCGTTTGGCACCCAAGCGGCCCCCCCCCGCCAGCAGTCTGAGTTTCACCGAGTGGCGGTCATACCGAGAGGGCCATGTCGCTCAACCAGTATGCTAAAAGGTCCAACTCCTCGTGAGCCAGCAGTCCCATGCCGATCAATGTTTCATAACACAAGATCATATTCTCACCGACATGGTCAGTTCCCGCTCTCAGCTTTAACGAACTCAGGGCCTCGCAGATATCTTTGTTCTTCAGGTACCCGACGACTTCATCCTCAAAGTCTTTCATCAAGTTGTGCTCGTTTCGCTCCTGCCTCATGGTGGGCTCGTGAAACATCACACCCCAGCGGTTCTCCCATGCAATCCGCTGAGCGACAAAACTTCGCCAGATGTCTGTCATGCGGAATGAGCAGTAGGTGGGGAGATACATCAACGGGTACGCCTCACGCCACCACGTGGTGTTTTGACTATTGAAAGGGCACCAGGTGCCCATTGATAACGCGATACGTCTATCGCCTCGGAACGTCTGCGGCAGTGAGCACACCAGTCTATAGATCGCATCCACGTCCGGATTCGCATCAGCCAACCCCTGCTGAATCGGACAGTCCACCACTTCCGTCGGCAAGCGTTCCCATGAGGGCACCGGCTTCTGTATGAGATCCAGGGGAAAGCCCCGTGGCCAGATGTGGTGATCAGAGAAGTACTGATACGCATTGACCCAGCCGCCTTGTCTGCACACTGGCAGGCTTTGGGTTCTGGTTCGCGCTGACCAGAACCCACCAACCGGACAGTTGTCATCGTCGGTTTCGACCAACACCTCCGCTCCGGACCGTGCGGCCAAGACGTATCCGATATTCTTTCTGGCGTAATGATTCAGCGGCGCGGCCTGGGCAAATTTCAGCCCCAGCCGCACCTGCCGCCTGATGTCATAGTAGTCACACCCCTCGAGGAAGAAACCAGATGGACTCTTCGCATCACCGATCATGATAAAGGACCATCCGTTCGCCTGGCTTCCCGAGGCGAGGCTCCGCAAAATAGCCGTGGGTTCGGCAATCGATGTCACGACCAAGCTGACGCGTTGGGATTCCATAGAAGTCTCCACTCGAGTAGATAGAATAGGTACGCAGAACAAGCGCTCACCTCATCGAGAGGGTAGCGCGCACATGCGCGCGGTCATACGAGGGTGGTCGATCAGATCCGATAGACGGAAAGACGTTGGTAGAGAGGCCGAGATGGAGGGTCGTGTAGTTCTAGTGGCATGAATGCATGGGCTATGAAGACCGAGAGTAGCGATTCTGACACTGTAGCCGAGAACGCAAAGGAAGGTATTTGAAGAGGCAAGACTGTCGATTTAAGACCAGAAGCCAGTAAGGATAACGCCTCTTCATCGAGATCTTCCTGATCTTCCGCGGCAGTTTCTGTGATGACCTGTAATTCTTCGGCCATCACCAGAGCACCAAAAAACATCCAGAGTAAGAGCAGACACCAGAGGGTGAGACAAAAGGCACGGGCGTGAGGATTGAGGCGCATCCGAGAACTTTAGTCGAATCATAGAGATCTGTCAAACGTGCACCTAATCTAGTCGAAGCGCTGCGCAGTCTCCGCAAGATCTGACTGGACAGCGACTCTTTCGCAGACCGGACCGGAATTGGAATTGAGGCACGAGGGGAAGAATTCACAGCCAACCGTGACGGGAACCGGAATGGAGCATGATGGGAAGAAGGGCGAGATGAGCAAGTTGTTGAAAGTGTTGGAGCGGGCGATGGGATTTGAACCCACGACAACTTGCTTGGGAAGCAAGGACTCTACCACTGAGCTACGCCCGCTCGTTACATCGAATCCTACGCCGGGCCTCTAGGCCAAGTCAAGAAACTCCTGACTGCGATCCCTGCAGTTCAACGATCGCAAACTTCCGCCGGCCGATCTTCAGGCGATAGGCTCTTCCGGTCACCATCGGTAACACGGCATTCGCATCGCTCTGCTTCTGCTCATCGACCTCCAGGCCTCCCTGAATAATCAGACGCCGGGCCTCACTCTTACTCGGAACCAGCCCCGTCTTTGCCACCAGATCGACCAGGCCGATCATCTGGCCCTCGCGCAGATCGGCCGGAGTCAAGGTCAAGCGCACATCCGGCTCGCTCGGGAATTCCCGTTCCTGAAATTTCTGTTGAAATGCCGTCCTTGCCAGCTGGCCGGCTTCTGCCCCGTGATAGCGAGCGACGATCAGGGCTGCAAGGGATTGCTTCGCCTCCATCGGATGAGCGGCCTTGACTCCTGCCAAATCCTCCGTCGTGAGCAGTTCATAGTACCGAAGCATCAATGCATCACTGATCGACATGAGCTTCCCGAACATGTCGTTCGGGGTGTCTTCCAATGCAATGTAGTTCCCAAGACTCTTGCTCATCTTTCGCACGCCGTCTGTTCCCTCGAGTAACGGCATCGTGATCACAACCTGCGGCTCCTGACCATAATCGCGTTGCAGGTCACGGCCCACCAACAGATTGAACTTCTGGTCCGTGCCGCCCAGTTCGATATCGGATTTGAGCGCCACGGAATCGTACCCCTGCACGAGAGGATACATGAACTCATGGATACTGATCGGTTTCTGCTCCTGGTACCGCTTGTGAAAATCATCCCGCTCGAGCATCCGCGCGACACTGTAATGCGCACTCAGATGGATCAAGGCGTCCGCGGTCATCGCACTCATCCAGCGGCTGTTGAACTCGACCAGGGTCTTCGCCGGATCGAGAATTTTAAAGATCTGCCGCTCGTAGGTGTGGGCATTCTCCAACACCTTCTCCTTCGAGAGTGCGACGCGGGTCTCCGATTGGCCCGTCGGATCGCCGATCATGCCGGTGAAATCGCCGATCAGGAAGATCACTTGGTGACCGAGTTCCTGAAAGTGTTTGAGCTTATGGATCAGAACCGTATGGCCCAGGTGCAGGTCCGGCGCAGTCGGATCGAAACCTGCCTTCACGCGCAACGGACGGTTCTCTTTCAGCGCACGGGTCAGCTTCGATTCAAGTTCGGCCCGTTGAATCACCTCCACAACGCCGCGGAGGATCAACTCGAGCTGACGGGAGAGTTCGCTCATGTCGCCTTCTTCCCTCTGCCTGTGGATATGGCATCCGGCATCACTGTGACCAACGAACGAATCCGCTCAAACTTTTTCTTGCCAATCCCTTTGACGTATCGCAATTCATCCAGGGAGTGAAAGGCTCCTATCGAATGCCGATGTTCCACAATCCGTTCGGCCAACTGTGGACCGATCCCCGGCAAGGCATCAAAATCCTGTTCCGTCGCCCGGTTCAGATCGAGGAGTTCCCTAGGAGATCGTTTCGGAGCAGCAGCAGTGGAAGGCTGATCCGAC
>JBBRRM010000052.1:0-11492 GCA_038275915.1 Nitrospirales bacterium | reverse complement strand
AAACGAACTCTTCGGACATGAACGTGGGGCATTTACCGGCGCCGATCGTCTGCAAAAGGGCAAGCTGGAGATGGCGGATGGAGGCACGATCTTCTTGGACGAAATCGGAGACATGTCGCTCCCGCTGCAAGCCAAACTGCTGCGCGTGCTCCAGGACAGGGAATTTCATCGCGTCGGCGGCGCTCGCCTCGTGTCAGTCAATATTCGGGTCATTGCCGCCACGAACAAGGATCTTCGCCAGGCCGTGAAGAGCGGGGAGTTTCGCGAGGACCTCTTTTTCCGTTTAAACGTCATCAGCCTGACCCTGCCGCCGCTCCGCGAACGGCCCGATGACCTCCCTTCCCTGGCCAAGTTCTTCTTGAACAGACATGCCAAAGAAGCGAAGCGCCCCGGCATGATGTTCAGTCCCGCGGCAATGGAGGCCATGAGCCAGTATGGTTGGCCGGGAAACATTCGCGAATTGGAAAACGTCGTTGCACGGGCCGTCGTCTTAAACCACTCGGATACCATCGACCCCGACATGCTATCTTTGGACGCGATGACTCGCACCTCTCCGGGCGAATTCCTTCCGTATCTCTCACTCCCGTACCATGAGTCGATGGGGGAACATAGCCGCTATATCATCGAGCGAGCCATTGAGGAAGCGCAAGGCAATCAGACAAAAGCAGCCGATCGCCTCAAGCTCCAACGCACATACCTAGCACGCTTGATCAAGCAACAGAAGGTGAAAGAGGAGCCGAACTAACTCTAACAGGTTGAGGCTGAGGTCAAGGTTCAGCGAAAGCTAGACTCCTTCGGCCTCGCCTTGACTTTGCAGAAGGCTGGCGGAATTTTTTAGCATCCTGTAGGGAGCTGTCTTGTCGCGAGGGAGATAAGACCAGCCGAGGCATCCTGTTCGGCTTGCGCATAGCGTTCCGGCGTCCCGATATCCGACCAGTACCCCTCAAAGTCAAATCCGAGCACCGTCTCCCCTCGCTGGATCGCCGCCACGTAGGGATCGATGATCGTCGAAGCTACGCCCTTTGGCACATCTCGCAGCAGCCGTGGACGGAACACATGAATGCCGGCAAACATGCGAGGCTGGGTCGGCACCTGCTCTATAAGTCCACGCCCGGTGATCCGCACAAGACGGTTGTCCGACCCCATCTCCACGAGGCCCCATCGCGTCGCCTCAGGATCTTTGCGCAGGACCAGCGTCGCTACAGCGTCGCGGTCCTGGTGAAATGCCCATAACACCCCGAGGTCGAGCTCCACGAGCGTATCGCCGTTGAGCACCAACACCGACTCACCGGAAAAATACGGCTCCGCCTGCTTGAGCCCACCTCCCGTTCCCAGGATCACCGGTTCGCGCGAATAGATAATCCGCAGCCCGTACCGCGAGCCGTTCCCGAGCGCCTGCTCGATCATCGGTCCGAGATGATGAAGGTTGATGACGACATCGTGGAACCCGTGTCGCTTCAAGAGCAGCAGATTCCAGACGATCAGCGGGGTTCCCGCAATGGGAAGGAGCGGCTTCGGGATCGTATTCGTGAGCGGCCTCAGGCGAGTGCCCAAGCCCGCTGCGAGGATCATGGCCTTCATAGGCGTAGGACGTGAACCGTAGCAAGTGACACGTGACACGTGGGAAACTTAGTTTCCAATCGCTTCACGTTTCACGGCTCATTGTAGCTCCGGAACATAGTTGGCCAACTGTGTACGTAACACGAATAGCTCCGGGTACTTGCTCAAATTTCTTCGGACATAGCCCAGCGTTCGCGGAATGTCGGAAAGGAACTTGGGATTGCCTTTGACGCGATCGATATACACGAATCGCCCTGCCGCTTTGAGGTTACGTTGGATGCTGGTGAAGTCGAGCAGACGTCTGAAGGCCTCCCGATTGGTCCACACCTGACGATAGATCGCCAACTGATCGAGATAGCGGTCGATCAAGCGGTCGATCAGTTTCTCGTCGAGTTCGATATAGGCGTCGCGCAGCAGCGAAGCAAGATCATACGTCTCCGGCCCCATCAGCGCATCTTGAAAGTCGATTACGCCCAGGCGGGCGCCATCTACCATCAGGTTGCGGGAATGATAATCCCGGTGGACAAATACTCGCGGTTGGCTCGCCAATAATTCGGCGATCTTCTCGAACGAGCCGCGGATCTCGCGGCGCCTCGTATCATTCATTGGTGTGCCCTGCCGCGCCTCGATCCCATATTCAAGAAAATGGTCGAACTCCCACATGAGGAGCGGGACATCGAAGCTTCGGTGGAACACAAGACAATTCAAATCGGCTGGCGAGGTGGCTTTCGATTGCATATGCGCGAGAGCATCGACGGCCTGCGTATAGCGCGCTTCCAGGTCTGACGGACTCGCCTCCCGACAGACTTCCGACAGGGTGAGGTCCCCAAAATCTTCGAGATAGAGCAATCCCCCCGTCTGATCGTAGTGATAGAGGCGAGGAACGGAGACGCCGGCTTTGGATAAATGCGAGAGGATATTCAGGAACGGTAACTCGGTGATCTGATGAGCCGCGCCGCTGACGGCTTCTTCCGATTGTTTGAAGGCCTCCGGTTCGGCTAATTGCATGAGAATTACGGATCGAGGAGCGACCCCGGTCAACTCAATGCGAAAATACCGGCGGTTTGACGCATCACCCGCTAATGGCGTGAGTGACTTGAATTGTCCATCGAACGGAAGCCGAGCCTCGACCGTGGCAGCCACGAGGGTGTGATTCGGCATGGCCATGGGCTGCTTCGGCGCAGCAGGATCGACAGTCGCCATAGGGTGCGCATTATACTGATGCAGCCAAACCTTGTCACGACATGGACATTCATTAAGGGGCTTACCAGAAACAAAGTGCGGTCAGCGGAGAACTTGGAGCATCTTCGTCGGCGTGCACTCAAGGATCGACCAAGCCATCTTTGAGTAGGGGAATCGAATGGCAGGGGTACATCATTCAGATCTGATGGAGCGCCAACTCATCACTCCAATAATTGCGCCAATTGTATCGGCCAGCCAATCCTTCCAACTGGACTCGCGGAGAGGAACGAACGATTGATGTACCTCATCCGTGATGCCGTAGCACGAGGCCGTCACGATCGCCAGCACCACCGCCTGCCGGGCGACAGCTGGCCCCGCTGACCACCGAAACGCGCGATAGCAGAGGAGGGCCAGGATGCCATACTCCACGGCATGCAAAATTTTATCGCTGACGTGTTTGAACAAGAACGATGGCAGTTGCTCTTCCGGGCGCGATTGGGCCGATAAGAAATAAATCGCTCCGGCATACAGCACCACCGGCACCCAGTACCCGAGCACCTGAACCATTCCACCTCGCCAGGTTGCGTCACACATCGATTTCCTCTCGCTCGATCCGCTACCCTGTGCCATACTTGTATCGAAATGGCTGCGGAAAAACTACACGTACATGCGAAAACCTCGATCGCTTATATTATGTTGAGCCGCGATAGGAAAGAATGTCCGCACGAGGCCCAAAAAGACCGTCCAGCCATGCGGCAGGCGAATCGAAACCGGAAGCGTACCCTCGGGGGCGCACGGTGCGACGAATAAGGAGCATCAAGTCCGTGCGCGCCGACGAGTTAGTGAGGGGCCGGGTCCCCGTTGAGAATTTCGATGAGCCGAGAACGACGCTGGCGGATTTTCTCAGCCGCCTGCTCTGTCCCAATAATATTCGACTATGAAGACTGCCCACATCTGTTTTCTCTGGCACATGCATCAACCGTATTACACGGACCCGGTGGCAGGGTCTGCCAGTATGCCCTGGGTGCGTCTCCACGCTACTAAGGCCTACTACGATATGGCCTATGGGCTGGAGAAGTTTCCCTCGATCAAAGCTACCTTCAACTTCACGCCCTCGCTCCTACGGCAACTGCAAGAGGTCGGATCGGGAACGGTGCGCGACCTTTTTCTGGAACATGCGCAGCGTCCGGCGGCAGATCTCCGTCCGGAAGAGAAAGCCTTTCTCGTCCGGCATTTCTTCTCCGCCAATTGGGCCACCATGGTCCGCCCCTACCCTCGTTACCATGAATTGCTCGTGAAACGCGGCGCCGACGTCTATGGACGCGATTTGGAACGCATCTCACGACAGTTTTCCACACAGGATCTGTTGGACTTACAGACCTGGCACAACCTCGCCTGGTTCGGCTATGGTACCGTCCGTCGCTATCCACGCCTGGCCGTGTTACGCGCAAAAAACCGGGGCTTCACGGAAGAAGAGAAACAGGAAGTATTGGCCCTCCAACGCACGGCCGTGCAGGAGATCGTTCCGCTCTATCGGCGACTGATGGAGCAGGACCAAATCGAACTGACAACGACCCCCTTCTTCCATCCGATCCTCCCGCTCGTCATCGATACGGACTTCACTCGGCGCGCCAGACCGGATCTCCCGCTCCCTTCGCGGTTCCATGCACCGGAAGATGCGGAGGCGCAACTCCAACGAGCCGTCGAGTTTCACACTGCCACATTCGGCCGGGCCCCTGTGGGACTCTGGCCGTCGGAGGGCTCTGTCTGTCCCGAACTGATTCCAATGTTGCCGAAGGTCGGGCTGCGCTGGTTAGCGACGGACGAAGGCATCCTCGCTCGCTCCCTTGACGCGGCCCATCAACCATGGCATCGCCACCGAGATCTCTATCAGCCCTACCATGTCGGGTCGGAAGGCCAGGACGTCACAATATTGTTTCGCGACCGGGAACTCTCCGATGCCTTCGGGTTCGTCTATCATAAGACGACTCCCGATTTGGCCGCTGAGGATGTTCTTCGCCGGCTACGCCATGTCATCCACGAGGCACCGCAAGAGCAAATCACCGTCGCGATTGTGCTCGACGGGGAAAACCCATGGGAACATTACCACGAGGGGGGCGAACAGTTTCTCTCGCTCCTCTACCAAGCCTGCTCGACCGGCGCGCTCGATAGCGAGGGGGTTCGCACAACCACCGCGACGATCTCCGAAGCGCTCGAGGCCGCGCCAGCCGCTCGGCGAGTCAGCCACCTCCATTCGGGCTCCTGGATCAATCAGGACTATAAAATCTGGATCGGCCATCAGGAGGACAATCGGGGTTGGGATCTGCTGGGTCATACGCGATCCCATCTTGCGGACATCGCGTCCACGCTCTCCCCCGATGGCGCCCAAGCCGCGTGGGACGAACTCTATGCCGCCGAAGGCAGCGATTGGTTCTGGTGGTATGGGGACGATTTTGATACCGATTACAAAGAGGAGTTCGATCGGCTCTTTCGGACCCACGTTCGGAATGTGTGGACGATCGCCGGGCTGACTCCACCGGATCTGTTGAATCAACCGATCAGTAGTCCGCGTAGCGTGCCGGAGGCAGATCTCGTCACCGCGCCGCTCGCCTTGCTGAACCCTTCGATCGATGGACTCGTGACCGATTTTTTTGAATGGCGCGGAGCAGGCAGAATCAAAACTCAGCCGCCCCTCGGCGCAATGTGGAAAGCCGAGGGGGTGTTGGCCGATATTCGATTTGGCTGGAGTCTCGATCACTTATATCTCCGGCTCGATCCGGACGAACAAGTGCAGACCCGCCAGGTGGCCCTGACGGTCGAGCTGCACCTACAGACGCCTGCAGACTCCTATCGCCTGTCGTTTTCCCTCGCGGCGTCAGAGGCAGATCATTTTTTGCTCTCGCAAAAACTGGCAAGCGGAACCTGGAAGGAGATCGGCTCCTACCGATCGATCGGTCATCGAGATATCGTCGAACTGGCTGTGCCTTTCAAGGACTTGCAGATCACAGCCGGTCAGGAGCTCCGCATGGCCATTGTGGTGCTGGAACATCGTTTGGAGGTTGCACGTTACCCGCACCACAATCCTGCAACCTTCGTCGTTCCAGGTCCAGAGTTTGAAGCGAATCTGTGGCGAGTGTGATAGGCCCGAGAAGATGAAACGTGAAAAGCAGCTTTGGTCGGCTATCTCCTAAAACCTTTCACGTTTCACGAATTTGGAGGAAAAGATGCCCGATTTACGCCGTGATCCGATTGTCGGTCGCTGGGTGATCATATCGTCGGAACGTAGCGCTCGTCCTCACGACTTCATCCCCGTACAAGCCGCGCGACCGCTGTCCGCAGCCCTCTGCCCATTTTGCCCGGGGCAAGAGCGACTGACACCGAAAGAAATCATGGCCTACCGGCCGCAGCCTCTGGAGCCCAACAGCCCGAATTGGACCGTGCGTGTCGTGCCGAATAAGTTTCCTGCACTTCAGGTCGAAGGCGACCTCGACCGCCAAGGCGTCGGCCTCTACGATCGAATGAACGGGATCGGCGCACATGAAGTCATCATCGAGACGCCGAACCACACGGACACCCTGGCCGACATGCCGACCAAACGGATCGAGGACATGCTGTGGGCCTACCGCGATCGCATGGTCGATCTGAAGAAAGACGAACGGTTTCGATACATCCTTATCTTCAAGAACCACGGCGCGTCAGCCGGCGCCACATTGGAGCATAGTCACTCGCAACTTATCGCTTTGCCGATCATTCCCACCAGCGTCCTGGAGGAGATCGAGGGCTGTCGGGCTCATTATGACCAGAAAGAGCGCTGCATCTATTGTGATATTCTCCGCCAGGACCTTTCGGACGGAGACCGCGTGGTCGCTGAAAATCCTGAATTCCTCTGCGTCACGCCATTTGCCCCGCGCTTTCCCTTTGAGATGTGGATTCTTCCTAAACGCCATGCCGGCTACTTCGAGGAGAGCCAGAGGACACAATTCGAATTCCTCGCGCCGATTCTTTCCGAAGCGCTACGACGAATGGACAAGGTCCTCGCTCGACCATCGTACAACTTTATCCTGCATAGCTCTCCCCTCCACGAAAAGAACGTGAACTTCTACCACTGGCACATCGAAATCATCCCAAAGCTCACCCAAGTAGCCGGCTTCGAATGGGGCACAGGTTTCTATATCAATCCTGTGGCACCAGAAGAATCGGCGAAGTTCTTGCGGGAAGCAGCGATCTGAATGGGTCGGGCGTTAAACAGGATGAGGTATGACGACCCTTCTGCACATATGTCAGAATAGAAATACACTCCCCCAGGGTGATCAAAAAGGCCGGCAGCAAGGCCGCAGCCGATGAAAGCACGGAGGCCGTAGCATTTCTCACCCGCCCACCCCAAGCTGCCAAGACAGCTTGTTCTCCGAGTGGGCTGCGTTGAGGCTGCTTTCGAGGGCGAGAACGAAGCCGACGGAATTTTTTCGGCATCCTGGATGACTCGCCCCTTGCCCCCTGCCTGCACGGAAGCTTATGATCCCCTCATGCAAGTCCAACTGAGCCACCCAACTAGAACCGTCGAGGTCAAAGGTCCCAAGAAGGTCAAGGAACTCTTGCGAGAGTTGAATCTCGTCGTCGAAGCGCATCTGGTGATCAAGGGCGATGACCTCGTCACCGAAGACGAAATGCTGAACGACGGCGATCAGATTGAAATCCGACCGGTGATCTCCGGGGGTTCCCCACATTTCACGTTCCACGCCTCATGAGCCAAGAATGAATTGCACCAAATGTAAAACCAAAGCGGTCATCGGCCTCCCCCGCCATAATGCCGCCTTCTGCAAAGGCTGCTTCAATGGCTTCGTTCACGATCAAGTCGCGCGAGCGATCAAGTCGGAGTGGATGTTCGGAAAGGAAGACCGGATTCTCGTGGCAGTATCCGGTGGAAAAGACAGCCTGGCACTTTGGGATATTCTGCTCAAGCTCGGCTATCGCGCCGATGCGCTCTATGTAAACCTAGGCATTGGGACCTATTCTGAGCAGTCGCACGCCAAGGTGACGAAGTTCGCCGAAGTGGTCGCTGTCTCGCATGGAGCCACCTTGCACCTCCATACTGTCGAGCAGGAAGCCGGGGCTGGAATCAAGGAACTGGCCCAACTCATTCATCGCCCCACATGTTCGACATGTGGAACCATCAAACGCTACCAATTCAATCGCGTGGCGATCGAACAACATTACGATGTGATGGCCACGGGGCACAATCTCGATGACGAGGCCGCCCGGCTTCTGGGCAATGTGCTGCATTGGCAGGAGGAATATCTGGATAAGCAGGGCCCGTCATTGCCGGCTTCGGTGGAAGGATTTGCCAAGAAAGTGAAACCCCTCTACCGGCTCTCGGAACGCGAACTCGCGGCCTATGCCGTATTGAACAGGATCGATTACATCGTCGAGGAATGCCCTATGGCAAAGGGCTCCAAGATGCTCCAGTACAAGGAAGTCTTGAATCGTCTGGAGACTGAGTCGCCCGGCACGAAACAGACCTTCTACTGGGGGTTCCTCGAGAAGCAAAGCAAGAAGCAGCCCACTGCGACCACTATGACGGAAAAAGACCGGGCCGTCCTCCACCCCTGCACATCATGCAGCCAACCTACGACCGCCGAGGTCTGCTCCTACTGCAAGATGATGGCGCGAGCCAAGACCGTCGTCCCGCGATGACAGGCACAGCCAGCATCTGCATGTCCTCCCCTTGATCTGCACTTGAAAAGCCTCCTTCGACCTCGTAAGCTGCGTGGATTCCGAGTGCGGCTACATCATTCGATCATATTCTTTTACTATGGCTACCACAGAGCGCGACTACTATCAGGTCCTGGGTCTTTCTAAGTCTGCGTCAGCGGACGATATCAAGAAAGCCTATCGCCGCCTCGCGCGCCAGGTCCATCCCGATCTCCATAGCGGTTCCAAGAAATCGGAGATGGAGAAGAAGTTCAAGGAATTGAACGCGGCGCACGAAGTTCTGAGCGACCCGGACAAACGGAAAAAATACGATCAATACGGGGCCAACTGGGAGCAGGCCGAGGCCTATGAGCAGGCACGTCGCCAGGCCGGTGCTCGCGGGGAGAGCGGCCCCGAGACGTCGTTCGGCGGAGAAGGCTTTTCCGATATCTTTGAGAATCTGTTCAAAGGACGAGGACGATCAGGCGGGGGCCGTGGATTTGCCATCCAGGGAGAAGATCTGGAGACGGAAGTACAACTGACCCTGGCCGAAGTATTCACCGGCGTCACGAAACGCATTACCTTACAAGAACCCGTGACCTGCTCCACTTGTCAAGGGAGCGGAACCCTTCGCGGACGCCCCTGTCCAACCTGTCAGGGGCACGGGGCGACGTTGCAGCCCAGTACGATCGAAGTGCGAATCCCCGCCGGAGTACAGGATGGCACAAGAGTTCGCGTGGCCGGGAAGGGACAAGCCGGCACCAATGGCGGAAAGCCCGGCGATTTATACCTACGCGTAGCGATCCTTCCGGACAAAGTCTTTCGTCGACAGGGAAGCGACATTCATGTCTCCCTCCCCGTCTACCCATGGGAGGCGGCCCTGGGTGCCGATGTCATGGCTCCAACGCTCATGGAACCGGTCCGGGTCAAGGTCCCTCCTGGGAGCCGGGCTGACAGTAAGCTTCGACTGAAGGGCAAGGGCCTTCCCGCGGCGGCGGGCGGACATGGCGATCTCTTTCTGACGATCCAGATCGTGATGCCGCCCTCATTGAGCGATGAGGAACTCAAACTGTACGAGCAACTCAGAGCCATCCCGCATCCGGACCCGCGTGCCGAATTGCTCGCTCAGGCCCGTCGCCGATCACACCCATGACGCTCACTGAATACGCGGTCTTGGCGTTCAGCTCCCTCTTTGTCATCGTCGATCCCATCGCCACCGTCCCCGCGTTCCTCGCTATGACCGCTCGTGATTCGATCAGCCAGCGGCTACGGATGGCTCGCACAGCCTGCATGGTCGTGGTCGGTCTCCTGATAGGATTCGCACTCATCGGCCAGCGGCTTTTTACAACATTGGGGATCACGCTTCCCGCCATTCAGGTAGCCGGAGCACTCGTCTTGTTATTGGTCGCACTCGATATGTTGCGTGCGCAGCGGTCTCCGGTCCAGGAAACGGCGGAAGAAACTGCCGCCGGCGCGACCAAGGAGGATATCGCTGTGACGCCACTCGCCATACCGATGTTGGCCGGGCCCGCAGCTATTTCGACGGTGATTCTGCTGGAAGCGCAGGCCATTTCATGGGCGCAACGAGGTGTGTTGCTGGCTTGCGTTGTGTTGGTCGGTCTGGCAAGCTACATTACCTTGGCTCTGGGAGCCACAGGCGCCAAATGGATGAGCCCGCTTGCAGAAAAAATTATGACCCGTTTGATGGGGCTGTTGCTGGCTGCACTGGCGGTGCAGTTCTTGTTCAATGGGCTGAAGGGCGAGCAGGGGTTACTGGGGCGTTAGTCGTCGTGGGGTCATACGTTTTCATTCGGTTCAACCTAAGGAGGCAGGCATGAAGCAGGGAACACACACCATCGTGACATTGGGTGTCGCATCGTTATTTGCGTTGACCGCGGCGATCTCTATGGCTTGGGCCAATGAGCCGGGCTACGGCAAGGAAGGACATGGAGACGGCAGGCATAGCTCGATGGGCGGACATGGCGGGGACATGATGCACAACAGCACCGGTCACCTGATCCGGCATCTGCTCAAACACGAAAAAGAGATCGGACTCACCCCAGAACAGGTGGCGAAGCTCAAAGATATGCAACTCAACCTGGACAAGACCCGCATCAAGAGCGAGGCCGATATCCAAGTGGCGGAGCGTGAACTGAGAACGTTGATCGACGATGAAAAGTCTGATGTGGGAGCGATCGAAGCGAAGTTGAAGCAGAGCGAGGAGCTGCAGACCGGCTTGCGCATGACCTTCATCAAGGCCCGACGGGATGTGCTCGCCCTATTGACTCCGGAACAGCGTGCCAAGGAGAAGGCCGAGCAGGAAAAGATGATGCAGCAGTACAAGGATGGCGGCAAAGGTCACGGCAACCCTCATGGCGGTGCGATGAAAGATAATCCACACAAGGGCGGCGAGGCGGCACAACCGGCACCTCCATCGAGCATGAAACCGCAGTAGTTCCATCCCGCAAGGGCGACAAAACGACCGCGCCATCCAGAGAGGAGATCCACCATGAGAACAATGGGAATCATCACATCATGTGTCATGGGGTTACTGTTCGCACTCGGTTCCAGCGCCTGGGCCGATGATAAGGAAGGCAAGATCACGGACCTCGTCAAGGACGCCAAGGTCACGATCGATCAAGCCATCAAGACCGCGTCCGAGAAAGTGCCTGGGACGGTCGTCGAAGCAGAGCTTGAAAAGAAACATGGCAAGACAGTCTGGGAAGTCGAGGTCCTCGGGGCCGACGGGAATGTCATGGAAGTCCACATCGACGCAGCCACTGGCGCCGTGATCGACACGGAAGCGAAGAAGGACGAGAAGAAAAAAGAAGGTAAGAAAGGTAGGTAATCACGTCATGCCGAAGGAGCTGAAACTCACAAGCCACGATTTGCTGGTCGGTCCCGATCGGGCGCCGGCTCGCGCAATGTTAAAAGCCGTCGGATTCACCGACGAGGATTTGTCTCGCCCGATTATCGGCGTCGCCAATACCTGGATCGAAGTCTTGCCCTGCAACTTTCACCTGCGCCGATTGTCGGAGCGGGTGAAAGCCGGCATTAGAGCC
>JBBRRM010000051.1:0-11520 GCA_038275915.1 Nitrospirales bacterium | reverse complement strand
CTGAACAATTCCCCAACGCTCGCTACGGATTGGGGTTGCTCAGCATGAAAGAACGAGTGGCGTTAGTTCACGGGACCTTGCAGATTATTTCTGCAGTGGGAAAGGGAACGAGGGTGCAGGTCGTGGTGCCCGTTCTGGAGGAGGATGAATGAGTAGGCCCCGAGTTCTTTTGGCCGATGACCATACTCTGGTGTTGGACGGATTCCGTAAATTGCTGGAAGAGCGGTGCGAGATTGTCGGGGTGGCGGAGGATGGACGTACTCTGATCCGAAAGGCCCAGGAACTTCAGCCTGACATCGTGACGCTCGACATCTCGATGCCGCATCTCAATGGGGTCGACGCCGCTCGGAAGCTGAAGAGGATCCTTCCTCGTACCAAGCTCATCTTCGTGACGATGCACGCTGACCCGGCGTATGTAAATGAGGCCTTCAAGGCCGGGGCCTCCGGTTACCTGCTCAAACGATCGGCCGGTTCAGAATTACTCCAAGCTATTCAATCGGTCATGGAAGGACAGTGCTATGTCACGCCTTTGGTTGCGAAAGGTCTGGTCAAGTCGGTCATTACTGGCGGTAAGCCTGCGGTACTAAAGGAAGAGCCTCTGACAGCGCGTCAACGCGAAGTGTTACAGCTCGTCGCGGAAGGGATGACAGTCAAAGAGGTTGCGTCTACCCTCAACATTTCACCGAAGACAGTCGAGTTTCACAAATCGCAGATCATGGCCCTCCTCGATCTCCACACGACGGCGGAACTGACCAAGTACGCCCTCATCCACGGCCTTATTGCTTCTGACTAAACAGCTCACGCTTCCCCTCTCTGATGCAACTCGTTTTTCCAGGGACATTGTCTGCCCACCCTGGGGAGAACCCTAGTGTGTTTGTTTCCTCCTTGAGCTTATAGGTATCGGTCATGGCTGTAGTCGGGGAACCCTATTGAAGCTTTCGACCTACGGGGGTGCAAGGTGAATAAGGTACGGCTTCTCCTTGCAGACGACAATACGCACTTGCTGCAGTTGCTCGCCTATCTGTTATCGGACGACAATCAAATTGTCGGGACGGTTCCAGATGGAAAAGCCCTCCTCATTGCTGCGGCGGAGCTCAGGCCGGATATTGTCATTTCAGATATCGACATGCCTGAAGTCGACGGATTGGAGGCAACCCGGCAATTGAGGGAGTTCCTCCCGCACACGAAGATTATTCTTATGAGTGGTCACGACGATTCGAAACATGTTGCAGGTGCCCTAGCTTCGGGTGCCTCTGCTTTTGTGTCAAAAGGAAAGGGAGGAGACCTGCGTGCCACGTTTAACGCCGTGATACGCAATGTCCTTGCTCGAACGGAAGCCGAAGAACTCGTGGGCCATGGTACGGCGAACTGGGAGAGGGTTTTGGCCACTAGGAAATGGAGTGCTGGAACATGAGGCCCGACGAAGGAGATACACAAGTGCTTGATGCAGATATTCATGCGGTTCGTTGTTTCCTTTGCCGCCGGATATGTCCGGCTGAAACGTCTGAGCATACTGCAATTGAATGGGATAAGTTCCCGGGAGTTCTGCCCCATTACCGCATCAGGCTGGACGAGGTCGTCGCAGCGGATACCTATTGCGAAGAATGCGCAGTCTTTTATCACCAGCTCCTGACCTACGGGCATCCAGGACAAGGATTGGGAGGATGGAGCAATCAGGTTTCGCCACCTGTATAAGGCGCATAAGCGGAGGGTTGAACACGTTTTGCCGGGGCGGTGCGGATCAGCTCGGGGCTTTTCTGTTCATATCATTCAACGCCGTGGGGTGACGATGGGTCTAGGTGTAGAGCCGAAACCGGGCGGGCAGGGCCAGAGGATCGATGTGGGCGTAGTGATGTTCGGAGAATCCCTTCGACTGCACTATGCGAACGATCAGGCACGGAACTACATGGAGCGAGCAGGGAGTCGGGGTATGATTCTCCCTCACAAGCAAGATCTTCGTCTCGAAATTGTCAAACTGGGAACGCAAATAAGAGAGCAAGATATCGGGGGATCAGACTCCCAGGCTGTCGGGGCCGAGACGCGAAAAACTGTGAGAACAAAACAGGGGGCCTTTCACTTGCGGGCCTCGCGAGTGTTGGATCCCAGCCAGCGAGCCGGCCAGCAGATTATGATTCTCATCGAGGATCGCTTGAATGCGCGCTCCTCGGAGAAATCACCGGAGACCGCGCCATAGAGGACCTATAGCTTCGTACGTTGGAGCTTCGCTCGCGGTATTGCGATCATCGGAGCTGAGGGAGAACAGGATATCCTCCTTCATCAGACCGAGCGATCCGAAAAGGTCGGAGCGCGCGAAGGCGCCGTTGAGCGGGAGGCATCATGGTGGCATCCCGAGCTGGATAGAATCGAACGAGGGACGCTGAGGAGGGAGCAGCAGCGTATGAGACCTGCCGCTGTCATTCAAGAAGGATCGTCACCAGAGGGAATGTCCTACCTGACCGAACAGAGGTCTATGCGCCGACGTATTCTGGTCATCGATCACGACGACGAGGCACGGAGCATTGTGTGTGATCATCTGGTCAGGCTTGGGTTCTCTGTGGCAAAGGAAGATAACGGAATGTCCGGCTTGGTGCGAATCGCGGATGAAAAGACGCGGGCTCCCTTCGATGGACTCGTGTTGGAACTCGATATGCCGATGCTCGGCGGGATGGCGATTTTGCAGGAAATGCGGGAACGTTATCCGGAGATACCGGTGATAGTTACCGCAACACCAGACCAGATTAAGCGGCTCAGAGACGCCATGAATCTAGGCGCCAAAGAGTATCTCGTGAAGCCATTTGACGCCGAACTATTCACAAGGAAGTGTCGACGCATCTTCCCGGACATCGTCGGCTCGTCCTGATTGAATGAGCATGCCTTGCGGGCTCTCTCATGGTGAAGTGCCCAGGTTACTACTACGGACTATCGGTTCTCGGCGGCATCCACAAGGCAGAGGCGAAACTATTAATGCCATTATGGAGGAGAGCATCATCCGATATCCCATGTTGTGGTAATTGAGGCCTGTCCTCATGATCCAGCGAAACGAACCACCGCGCCTGTTCAATAGGTTTTAAAAGCTCCCCGGTCTTCGAGCTGAAGAAATCCTATAAATCGCGAGTGCCAAAATGAGATGTGAACGCCGCCAAGGGTTCATCATCGCGATGCATCTTCGCCGCGATCATGCATGGGAGTGTGAGGCAGTGCCAGGCCGTTGGATTCGAAAGAAGCAGGATGACCAAAGGAGTGGCAGTGTCGCGCGGGAAGGTAGCTCCAAGCCGGGGAGACTTGTGCTTCGGTGAGTGGTTACGTGCATACTAAAAGCGAAGGTCTGGCGTGCATGGGCAAGGCCGACCATACGTTGCTTGTAGCATCGTACGAACGATACATGTTAGAAAAACAAATGAAGTCGTGATCGCTCAGCGCACAGCACAAACCCTAGTCGTTTCTGCGGATTACGCATAGACAGAGAATGGAATCTACTATCACGAGGGTGTGGCAGTCGTTCGCGTACCAGTTCCAAAGGATCATCTGATAAGGAGTCGAGAGAATGGTCACGCTCCCCCCTCACATGCTTCTCTATTTTTTCGTGCTGCTACTGGGGCCATTGGCTTCACTGTCCGCTCTGGCGGCAGAACCTCCCACACTTCGGTATAACCTCGACACCATAATCGATCAGGCGCTTGCCAGGAACCCTTCGATGTCTCTGGCGGAAGGGCACATTGATTACAGTCGCGGCCAGCAAGTTACTGCTGGTGCCTATCCGAATCCCACCGTGTCGGGAAATGCAGGTTACGGAGAAATACGGGATGCAGGGCGGGCAGATATCCAGCAGTCGCTCAGCCGCCAATCGTTGACAGAATATAACCTGACCCTCGGACAACCGCTTGAATGGCCATCGATGCGGACCGCTCGCAAGCAGGCAGCGGAGGCCGGGCTCGCGACGGCGAATGCGGGATTGCAAGAGGCCCGGCTGCACCTCATCGTTCAAGTTAAAGTCGCGTTTAGCGATCTCCTATTGGCGCAGCAGGATGCCGCCTTGGCTCGACAGAATCTCGAGACGGTGGAGGGGGTGACGAGAATCGTCAAGGCGCGAGTAAAGTCCGGCGAAGCGCCACAATTTGAATCCATCAAAGCGGAGGTGGAAGTCCTGAAGGCCCGGCAAGAACTTGCGCGTGCGGACAATGCAGTCCGAATTAACCGCGTCGCCCTGGATACACTGACCGGCGGGGCCCTGGGCTTGTCCTATACGGTTGAAGGCGAATTCCTCGGCATTCCTCAGGATTTACAGGTCGATGCCCTCATGACCCGCATGATGGACCGGCATCCAACGATCCAGCGTCTGCTTCAATCGGTTCAACAGTCGGATTGGAAAGTGGAATTCGAGCGCCAGTCTCGGCTGCCCAGCGTGACGGTCAACGGCAGTTATTGGAGGGAAATCGGGCGGGAGGCGGTGCAGGGAGGACTCTCGATCCCAATCCCGACCTGGTATCGCCGGCAGGGGGAGATTGCGTCGGCCCTGGGCACGAAGCGCCGCGAGGAAGCGGAGCTGCTCAGGGCACGTAACGAACTCGCACGAGCGGTGTATCAACATTATCTGGATGCCAGGACCACAGCCGAAATGATCGACGTATTCAACAAAGGTCTTTTGAAACAAGCTCAAGAAGCCCTCCGGTTGGCCCAGTTCAGTTTCCAGCAGGGGGCGTCCAGCCTGTTGGAGGTTTTCGACGCGCAACGTGTACAACGACAAATTCAGAAGGACTATGTGCAGGCACGGTATGAATTATCAGTTTCGCTGGCGCGACTCGAACGGGCGGTCGGAGGGGCACTATGAGCAGCACCGTCTGTGGGGAGCCGGGTAGGGCATTGAGAGGGAGAGAGGCATGAGGATGTTGGCAGGCCATGTTACAGGCGCGTTCGTCAGCCTGCTCATCGGTAGCGCAGCGGTCATGTTCGGTTGTGATGGTGCGCCGTCTACTTCCGCGGTCGCCCCGACCCCGGCGGGTCCTGGCGAGGGATTAGTGCATCTGTCGGCAAAAGAATCTTTGCGTGTCGGGGTGAAAGTCGCCCCCGTGGTTCGGAGCGAGTTCCGGACTTACCGGGAGTTTCCCGCCCTCGTCCAGCCGAATCAGCGAGCCATGGCTGATATCACCACGCTGGTCCGTGGCCGGGTCGTCGATGTCTATGCGGATCTGGGTCAACAGGTCGAAGCGAACGCGCTGCTCGCGATCCTCTATAGCAGTGAATTGGGTCTCGCCCAATCCGCCTATTTGAAGGCGCGGGCCAAGCTTCATCTCGCGGAGCAGGCGTATGCACGGGCGAAGTTTCTGTTGGAGGAAAAGGTGATCGGCGAAGCAGAGGCGCAACGCCGGCAGATGGAACTGCTCAGTGCGCAAGCGGAGGAACATGAGTCGCGAGATCGCTTGAAACTGCTGGGGATGAACGACGACCAATTTGTTCGCCTCGGCCGCAGTCGGAACATTCAATCCCATGTGCCGATCGTCGCGCCCTTCGCCGGCCGCATCATCGGCCGCAATTTGACGAGAGGCGAAGTCGTCGAGACCACCGAGAAGCTATTTATCCTTGCTGACTTGTCGGAAGTCTGGGTGCAGGGCAACATTCCTGAGCGGGACATTGCGTTCGTTCACGCCATCTATGCGTCCGGAGCCAGGCAGGCAGAGGTCAAGATCAATGCCTATCCGAAAGAGGTGATGGCGGGCACCATCACCTATGTGGGCGACGTGCTGGATCCGGCCACGCGCACGATGCAGATTCGGCTGGAATTGCCGAACCCGGATGGGCGGCTCAAACCGGAAATGTTCGCGACGATCCGTCTTTCCTCCGAACCTCAGCCGGACCAGCTGTCGGTGCCGGAAGCCGCGTTGCAGAGGGATCAGGGGAGGACCTTTGTCTTTGTTCAGCGGGATGCAGATACCTATGAAGCTCGTGACGTGCAGATCGGTGAATCCAACGGGAATTTCACCACCATCCTCGGCGGCCTGAACGAAGGAGAACCAGTCGTGACGCACGGAGCCTTCCTTTTGAAGTCTGAACTGCTGAAGAAGCAAGTGTAATGGTTTCGCGAATCCTCGAAATGTCCCTCCGCCAGCGCATGCTGATCGTCGTCTTCTCGATCCTGGTCGCGGCGGGAGGCCTCTACGCTTTTCGGACCATTCCCATCGACGCCTTCCCCGATGTCACCAGCGTACTGGTGCAGGTGGTCACCAAAGCGCCCGGATTGTCCCCCGCCGAAGTGGAACGGCTGGTGACGTACCCGATCGAACTACAACTGACCGGTGTTCCCTCCCTGACGGAGCTGCGATCGTTGACCAAGGTCGGCCTTTCGCTCGTGACGATCGTCTTCGACGACTCGATGGATATCAACCTCGCGCGCCAACTGGTGCTCGAACGGTTGATTGAGGTGAAAGAGCTGCTTCCCCCCGGAGCGGAGCCCATGCTGGTGCCGAACAGTACGGGACTGGGGGAGGTCTTCCAATATTATCTGGAAGGGTCCTCTCGTCACGAACAGGACCCGGCAGCCAACGAGCGGGAATTGATCGATCAGCGCACGATTCAAGATTGGGTCATTCGGCCGCTGCTGAAGAGCACGCCGGAGGTCATCGACGTCAACTCGATGGGCGGCTATAGCAAGCAGTACCAGGTCCTGATCGAGCCGGCGATGTTGCGCAAATACAGCCTCACCCTCCACGACGTATTTGAAGCCATTGCCAACAACAATGCCAACGCCGGCGGCGATATCCTAGAAAAGCACGCCGAGAAGTATATCGTGCGGGGCGTCGGCCTCATTCGCACGCTCCAGGACATCGAACGCATCGTCGTGAAGGCAGTCGGAGGTACTCCGGTTTTCGTCGGCGATGTGGCTCAGGTACGGATCGATCACGCCGTTCGACATGGCGCCACCGTGTTGAACGGGGAGCGGGAAGTGGTGAGCGGCATCGTGCTGATGTTGCGAGGAGGCAATGCCCGCGACGTGGTTGAGGACATCAAGACTCGAATCAAGGATATCCATGCCAAGCACCTGCTTCCTGACGGACTGCGGATTGTGCCGTTCTACGACCGGATCGAACTGATCAACGCAGCGTTGAGCACCGTGTATAAAGCCCTCGCAGAAGGGGTGGTGCTGGTCGTGATTGTGCTGTTCCTATTCCTGGGCAATGTCCGGTGCGCGCTGATTGTCGTCGGCACCCTGATCCTCGCTCCCTTGGCCACATTCATCGTGATGGGACAGGTGGGTTTGACGGCCAATCTTATGTCGTTGGGGGGACTGACCATTGCCATCGGCATGATCGTGGACGGATCCGTGGTGGTGGTTGAGAACGTCTATCGCCACCTCTCGCTGCAGCACGGCGCCACAGGTCGGCACCGTGAGGTGATCATTGCGGCTGCGAAAGAGGTAGGGCAGCCGGTGGTCTTCGGCATTCTGATCATCATCATCGTATTCCTGCCGGTGCTCTCGCTCCAGGGGATGGAGGGCAAAATGTTCAAGCCGCTGGCGTATACCGTCATGATCGCTCTCCTGGTGTCGCTCGTCCTGTCGCTGACGCTGTCGCCGGTCCTGTGCTCTTTGATGTTGAAGAGTGGAAGTGAAGAAGATCCGTGGATCGTCCGCCGGGTGAAGCGCCTCTATGCACCCTCGCTCAAGTGGGCGCTGGGGAATGGGAAGGTCGTGCTCGGCGTGGCCGTTGGGTTGCTCCTTTCCACCCTGATGCTGATCCCTTTCTTGGGCGGTGAGTTCATTCCGATCTTGAACGAGGGTTCCGTTGCGACTCAGACCATCCGGCTGCCCAGTGTCTCCCTTCAGGCCTCCATCGAGATCGAAAAAGACATGCAGCGGGCAATGCTGGAATTCCCGGAAGTCGAAATGGTGGTGTCGAAGATCGGCAGAACCGAATTGGGGAATGATCCTCAAGAGGCCAACGAAAGCGACCCGGTCGTGCGGCTACGGCCGCTCGATCAATGGACGACGGCCCGTACCATGCCGGAGCTGATGCAGAAATTTCGCGAACGGTTGACGCGCGTGCCGGGCGCCACCTTTCTGATCAGTCAGCCCATCCAACAACGCGTCGACGAACTGATTTCAGGTGTGCGGACGGAAGCCACCGTCAAATTATTCGGCGATGACCTGGAGGTGTTGCGGCTCAAAGCTGAAGACATCGCCGGTGTCCTCGCGGCCGTGCGAGGGGTGCGGGACATCAAGGTCGAGCAGGTCTTCGGCCAACCCTACCTGACGATTGACATCGACCGAGGCAAGATTGCCCGACACGGCATCAACGTCGCCGATGTGCGGGAGATCATTACCACGGCGATCGGGGGGAGCGCCGCCACCCGCGTATATGAAGGCCAGCAACGATTCGACCTGTTCGTACGCTTTCCGGAACAGTATCGGAACAGTGCCGAGACGATCGGCAATATTCTGCTGACCGATGCAACCGGACGGTTGGTTCCCCTTGGCGATCTTGGGACTGTTCGGGTGGAGGAAGGGCCGGGGAGGATCAGCCGCGAAAAACTTCAGCGCTACGTGTCCATCGGGTTCAACACGCTGGGACGTGACATCGGCAGCTTGGTATCCGACGCGCAGGGTAAAATTGCCGCCCAAGTGGCTCTCCCGCCCGGGTACACCATCACGTGGGGAGGATCGTTCGAAAACATGGAGCGGGCCATGGGGAGACTTCGAATCATCGTCCCACTGACCATTGGGCTCATTTTCCTCTTGTTGTATTCGTCGTTCGATTCTCTACGCCAGGCCACACTCATCATCATGAATCTGCCCTTTGCGCTGGTGGGCGGGGTCGTCGCGCTGTGGCTGACGGGAGAGTACCTCAGCGTCCCGGCCTCCATTGGTTTCATCAACTTATTCGGAGTGGCGGTCCTAAACGGGATTGTGCTGGTTTCGTATATGAACACGTTGCGTGAAGAGGGCCGCAGTTTGGATGAAGCCGTGATAGTGGGTTGTCTGCTCAGACTGCGTCCGGTGCTCATGACGGCCCTGGTTGCTCTGCTCGGCCTCCTTCCCCTGGCATTTGCCCGCGGCATCGGCTCTGAGGTGCAACGACCTTTGGCGATTGTTGTCATAGGAGGACTCGTCAGTTCCACATTGCTGACATTGATTGTCTTACCGGTGCTGTACAGGTGGATGGAAGGTCGAGTCACGGCTTCGGTCCATCAATCTAAGGATCTCCAGACTTCCAATGCTGCCAAGCCTGCAATGCCTACGCTCGTTCCCGCCAGAGGTGTTCGTCAAGATCCGGAGGGAGCAGAACCGGAGACCACGCATTCCTAGTTCAAGATAGAGGGATCACCGATTCTGATGCAGAAACACGAGAGAGGATGACCGAAAGAGATTGAGGCGCGAGATGGGTTGGTTTTACTTGTGCCTGGCAGGGCTATTGGAAATAGGCTGGGCAATCGGCCTGAAATACTCGGAGGGATTCTCGCGCCCCTGGCCGAGTGCCTGGACGGTGTTGGCTATGATTGGCAGCTTATATTTCTTGGCGCTGGGGTTAAGAACCATTCCGGTAGGGACTGGCTATGCTGTGTGGACCGGTATCGGAGCGGTCGGGACTGCCATATTGGGAATCACACTGTTCGCCGAGTCGACGGCTCTTCCACGGTTGATCTCACTCGCATTGATTGTTCTTGGAATTATCGGGCTCAAAGCCAGTTCATAGAGCAGGATGCTGAAGAATGGCGGCGCCAGCGGCGTTCTCGCATCGATCAGACCCTCAACGTACCCGTGAGGGTACCGCCTCGGATCTTTACTCGCTGCGGCCTTGCTGGACGGCCTTTTTGAGCATCCTGCTGGTCCTGTCCTATTAGGTTACGGTACATTTCCAAGCTAGCTCTGCTCCGCGCAATCGTCAGCCTTCGTTTGCAGAGTAGCATGGTTGACCGGCAAACCTTTCTCAAGTAAGTCGCGGTCCAGCCAATTTTCAATCAGTTTTGAGAGGGAAACTCGCTGGAGGTTTGCGGCAGAATGGGGACAGTTTCCCATTCCTGCCTCCGTCAGCGACAAAGACTATCAGCGGAGGCACGGACTGCTATAATCCAAGGTCGTGTCCTTTCAATGATCATTTTCTTAGAAGTAAAGGGTTCAGGATGGCGCACAAGACCTCCATATCTAAGCGTTTCACGGTCGATCGACTACTCTCTAAACTTGGGATCACTTCCCGTGGCACCAGCCAGGAATGGGTCCGTTCAGGGCGAGTCCGCGTCAATGGTCGAGTCATCCGCGACCCGGCCACCTGGGTCTCCTGGCCGGTAGACTCTGTCTCGATTGACGAGCAGGCGATTCAAGACTCGGTCAAACGATTTGTTCTCTTTCATAAACCTAAAGGGGTCATCACCACGCACAGTGATGAAAAGGGCCGTAAGACGATCTTCGATGTGCTGCCGGCCGACCTGGGGTTCATGCATGCCGTTGGGAGACTCGATCTGGCGACCAGTGGACTTCTCCTTCTCACGAACGATTCGGCCCTCTCGAGCTTTCTGACCGATCCGAGCCATAGAATCATGAGGACATACCTGGTCTCCGTGCGCGGTGAGCTAACTGAAGTGCGAGCCAGAGAGGCCACGGTTGGAGTGATCGATGGTGGCGAGCGTCTGCAGTGCCACAGCGTGAAGATTCAGAAGAGTTCTGGGCGCGAATCACATCTGGAGGTGGTCTTGACCCAGGGGAAGAATCGTGAAATCCGAAGACTGTTCACGGCGTTGGGGCATGAAGTGACCAGACTCAGGCGCATTCAATACGGCCCATTTAAACTAGAGGATCTGCCTTCCGGTGAATGGCGCGAGATACCGATTGAGGACGCCAGAAAAACGCTCCGACTGTGATCAGCGTTGCAGCATGCCATCCTGGATGGCAGGAAAAAGCGACTGTCTCAGTGCGTTCAATTTTCGATATCCCGCACCTGGTTCGAGGGTACGGATATGAGTGCCTCAGTCCCTGCCCTCCGACAGAAGCGCCTCCGCCTTGAACCAATCGTCCAGATCATGTCCATCTGTCCGCCCACGCTGTTCGTATAGTTGGTATGCGGTCTCCGCAATGCGGTGACAGATATCATGGGGCGATCCATTCATGCTCTCCCTCCCAGTGCTTGCGACTTGGTCCGCCCGTTTCTTGCTCGGCTTGCTTGGCTTCATATAGTCCTCCCTTGATGACTGATTGGTTCTGTTTGTTCGGCCGCCTCACCTGCTCATCGCATACGTGTGGCGATGGAATGGTTCGGCCAGCGAAGGCATATGACTTCCTCTGTTCCATCAGATCGTGGCCCTCATTGGCATGCAGACAGTGTTTCAGGTGTCGTTCGGTGTGCCTGATGTATCTGGGCTGTAAGGATCGCATTTCGCATCAAGCCCAGCAACTCAGTGAGGTCGTAGGGTTTGCGAAGACACCCATAAGGCCTTTCTCGTTCCGATAGCTCGCTCAAGCTAGAATTGTCGGCCGATGGCAGCATCATTGTCAGTAAGATGATCGGCGTATCAGGCCAAACGAGCCGTCCCAACAAG
>JBBRRM010000050.1:0-11525 GCA_038275915.1 Nitrospirales bacterium | reverse complement strand
GGCTAATCGGTCGGCTCAGAGTATTCCGGGGGCGGTTCATTGATCACGCCCCAGAAAATACCGAGTTCTTTCACGGCCTTGATGAACTGGTGAAACTCAACCGGCTTGACCACATAGGCATTGGCGCCCAGTGCATAGCTTTGGGCCAAATCGCGCTCCTCACGCGAGGATGTGAGCATGACGACGGGAATCGGTTTCAGATTGGCGTCGTTCTTAATCGTTCTCAAGACCTCGAGTCCATCGATTTTGGGCATTTTGAGATCGAGGAATACGACCACGGGATTGCCATCCTGCCTGGCGGCAAAGGCTCCGCGACAATAGAGGTAGTCGAGGACTTCAGCTCCGTCGTGGCACACCACGACTTTGTCGGCGATGTGTTGTTCTTCCATGGCAGCCAGCGCAAGTTCAGCGTCACGCGGGTTGTCTTCCGCGAGGAGGATTGGTTTGACGGTGGTCATTTGACAGACCTCGCGAGCGGCAGCGAAAAGTAGAAGGTAGCCCCTTGACCCAGCGCCCCTTCGGCCCATGTTCTTCCGCCATGCCGATGGACGATTCGACGCACGTTTGCGAGACCGATCCCGGTGCCTTCAAACTCGTCGTTCCGATGGAGTCGCTGAAAGACGCCGAATAACTTGTTCACATATTGCATGTCGAATCCTACCCCATTATCACGCACGAAGATCTCGACTTCACCGGGATTTCGTGTGGTGGCGCCGATCTCGATTTTGGCCTCCGGCCTGGTACCCGTGAATTTCAGCGCATTGGTGATCAGATTCACGAAAACTTGGCGCAACATCGCCGGATCTCCCAAGACTTCGTGTAATGGGTGCATTGTCCAGGAGATTGTCCGCCCTTGCAAGTCAAGACGTATATCGTGAAGGATAGTTTTGACGAGCTGATCCAAGTTCACCGTCGTGTGGAGCATGTCTTGGCGACCCATGCGGGAAAAGACGAGCAGGTCGTCGATCAATTGTCCCATCTGCTTCGCGGAGTCTGAGATCGTCTGCAAATAACGACGCGCTTTGTCGTTGAGCGCCTCACCGGCCGCCTTGGACAATAGGGCCGCATAGCCGTCTATATGGCGGAGCGGGGCGCGCAAGTCATGTGACACGGAATAGCTGAACGCTTCTAATTCTTTGTTGGCGGCCTGGAGCAATTCGCCACGGTTCTGCAACTCGGTGGCCACGCGGCGCCGCTCGGTGACATCGTGATAAATGAGAAAGTAGACGGAGGCTAAGAGGACTAATTGCAGCAATGCACCAAGTGCAAGCAAGGCGATCGTATTTCGCGTGCTTCCGGCGGATTGCCCCACGCGCAGCAGGAGGGTTTGTTGTTCGGCCGATTCGAGCTCTCCCATCAGGCGATGGATTCCCTCGAGCTCGTCCTTTGCCGCGCCGGAGAGTGCGAGGTGGCGGACAGCTTCATAGCCATGCTTCTCACGTTTGGTGATGGCGCTCGCCTCCGCGCCCAATTGCTGGGCGATAAGCTGTTCGAGTGTGACCACGCGGGCCTGTTGTTCAGGACCCTCGCTTGTCAGGTCTCTGAGATACCGAAGGTATTCGGGCATTTGTTCGACAACGGTCCGGTACGATGTGAGGTAGGACTTATCGCCGGTGACGAGATAGCGCCGATGGCCACTTTCAGCGGCGCCGAGGGCTTCTCCGACTGAGGCGAGCAGCTGGACTAATTCATGGCTCTTGGTGTCGAGCCGGCTATTCTCGATCAATACGGTGGTGTTGCGGTACGAGATGGCACTGATGACCACGATGCCAATAAAGACGAGTCCAAACCCCGAAAGGACACGTCGCTCAATGGACCAATGGGTGAACCAGTCCATGAGCCCTCTGGGCTTGGACGTCGGTGCCGGATTGATCTCGGAAACCGCTTCCGATTGAACCGGTGCGGGTATGGTCGGATGTTCCTGCGTGACAGATTCCATGGTTCAGGTGTGCATGGGGGTGTATGCCGATGTGTTGGAAACTGTACCCTGCTCCAGAAGCCCCTGCAAGAAATATTTGGCAGAGTGTTCGCTGGGGAACAGTCGTGGAAGACCTAACCGCCGAAGGGAATGACGGCAGGGGGAACAGGAAGAGATGCGGTTGGACCAGCCAAATTTGAAAACATCAGGAGGGCTGAGACAACCCAGTCCGTGAAGGGTTGAGGATACACGCCGATCACGAGGGTCCCCGCGAGGCAGACGTATACCACCACTTTGATCGGGCCAGAGACCTTGAGGGGTGATGGGTCGTGGGGTTCGCTGATGTACATCTTTTTCACGACGATAAGATAGTAGTACATGGAAATGACGATGTTGATGAGCCCCACAGTGATGAGCGTGAAGAGCCCTTCCTTCATGGCTGCCACAAAGATGTAGAGTTTGCCGATGAAGCCCGCCAGCGGAGGCACACCGGCCAGCGACAACAGAAAAATGAGCATCGAAAAGGCAAGAAAGGGCGACCGGCGCCCGAGGCCGCTGTAATCGTCGATTTCTTCACTCCCTATTGCTTCGCTGACCGCGATGATAATGGCGAAAGCGCCAAGATTGGCGAAAAGATAGGTCAAGAGGTAGAACAGAATCGCATCGCTGCCCATCTTCGTACCGGCCGCAAGGCCGATTAGCACATTACCGATCTGGGCGATGCCGGAATAGGCCAAAAGCCTTTTCATGTTTTTTTGGGCAATGGCCACGATGTTGCCGTAGGTCATGGACAAGATGGATGCCGCGACGAGCAGTAGAATCCAGACCGGCTTAAAAGTTGCCAGAGCAACGAAGAACATTCTCAGGAGGATGGCGAAGGCTGCCCCCTTGGGTGCGATCGAGAGGAATGCGGTCACCGGGGTCGGCGATCCATGATAGGTGTCGGGAATCCAGGAGTGGAAGGGCACGGCGCCGATTTTGAATCCTAGTGCACCGAAAATCAGCAGAAAGCCAATGGCCAGTCCTGGAGTAGCCTGTGTCGCCTTCATGTCGGAAAATACCAGCTTGCCCGTTTCTCCATAGACCAGACTGATCCCATAGGCGAGGAGAGCTGCAGCGAAGACGCCTAGGATGAAAAATTTGATGCCCGCTTCGTTTGAGGCCATATCCTCGCGGAGATAGGCAACGAGGACATAGAAGCCGAAGGTGGAAAACTCCAGGGTGACGAAGACCGACAGCAGGTCATTAGCGGAGGCCATAAACATCATCCCGAGGGCCGACATCACGATCAGGAAATAATATTCTCCGCGGAAGAACCTGAATCGATGGACGTAATCGATTGACGCCAGAATGACGAGGATCGTCGATCCGACGATGAACATCTTGAAGAACAGGGCCATCCCGTCGAGGACGAACATGTGCGCGAAGAGGGTGCCCGTGATCCCGGTGATATTGAACCAGGCCAGGCAACCGAGGGTGGCACCGAGTCCGGCGATGCTGAGATAGGCCAATTGTTCGTTGGGCAGTCGAGGGAATGAAAAATCAATAATCAGGATGAGACACAACCAGGACGTGAGCAGGATCTCCGGTAACAGCAATAGGAGGTCCGAGGGAGACATGGTGAGCGAAAAGTTCATTGATCGCTCCGTGAAGTGCGAGGCGTAAGGCGTAAGACGTCACCTGGAAGCGCGGCCACATTCTGCTGGGAGGAGTCGGCTCTCGCTTCACGTGTTACGCTTGAGGCGTCACGTTCTTGCAAGGCGACCGGCACGACGCGTGTGATCTTGGCAATTAAGGGATCGACTCCCGACCGCACCACATTGTAGAGGTGCATGGGGAAGAAAAAGAATCCGATGCTGACGGTGATCATGATCAAGAGCGGAAGACGATCAACCACCGCGACTGCGTCATGCGCGTGACTGTACTTCTGGTCCATAGGTCCGTAGAAAAGGCCGCGCATCATCTTGAACAGGTAGGCGAAGGTCAACACGATGCCGACCACCGCCACGATGACTTGAAACGGGTACTTGTTCCAACTGCCGACGATGATCATCACTTCGGCGATGAAGTTCACGGTGCCGGGTACGCCGATCGAAGCCATGCACCCGACCACAAAACAGGCGTAGATGAATGGCATGCGATTCGAGAGTCCGCCGAGTGAGGGAATATCGCGGGTGTGTGTCTGATCGTACACCCATCCGGCCATCGCGAAGAGCATACCCGTGGCCATGGCATGAGCGAACATGTACATCACCGCGCCGGTCAAACTGATGTAGTCCAACGCTGCCATCCCTAAGAAGACATAGCCCATGTGACTCGAACTGGAATAGCCGATGACGTACTTCGTATCTTTGGCGTAGAACGCCACAAACCCGCCATAGACTATACTGAACATGCAGAGCACGGCCGCGATGGGCATGAGTTCTCGGGTCGTCTCGGGGAGGATCTCAAAGGCCACCCGAATGATGGAAAAATGGCCGAGCTTCATCAGCACACCGGCATGCAACATGCTCGTGGCGGCTGGCGCGGCTGCGTGGCCCACAGGGGACCAGGAGTGCAGCGGCCACAGCGGAGCGATCGAGGCGAAGCCGAAGAAGATCAATAGCCATATAATCTTGTCCAGTGTCGTGCCCAAGACGGGGATGTTCATCAACTTGGCCTGTTCACGCAGAACCAGAATGTCGAAGGTGTTGAGCCCCGAGTATTTGTAGATCAGGAGGATGCCCATCAGTGCTGCGACGGCAAAGGCCGAGAGGAAAAGGACCAGTTTCATCGCGGCATATTCTTTACTGTTGGATCCGAAGTTGAAGATGAAGCCGACCGAATCGCGCTGTTTGAGGCCCTCAGGGTCCGTCATCTCGTTGTACTTCTTAGTGTGGCTTCCCCACATCCCCAGCAGGAGATACATGGGGATGACGGACATTTCATAGAAGAAGTAGAGAAAGAAAAGGTCCAGCGACATGAAGACGCCGATCGTGGCGGCAGCGAGGATGAGTAGCCAGATATAGAATTCTTTCGTTCGATCTTTGATGTGCCAGGACACGAAGATTCCCGCGAACAACAAGATGGCTGATGCCAGCACGAGCGGAGTGCCGATGCCATCCACCCCGAGGTGGAGCGAGATCCCCAGCTGTCGAGACCATTCGAATCGCTGGACGAATTGGAATCCCCCCTTCACGTAATCGTAGGAGTAGAACAGGTAGAGTGACGCGAGCAGGCAGATGAAGGCTGATCCCGCCGCGATGCTTCGTACCAGCATCGCTTGACGGTTGGAGACGAAGATCAGTGCGATAGCTCCTGCGAAAGGGGCAAACAGGATGTAGAGCAGTGCATAATCACCCATACGAATTATTCCACCCTTACCGGCTGTGTGGTCTCGATCGACGCGACAGTGCCCCGTTCGAGTCGATCGACCAGTGCCTGTATCGATCCGTTCATCATTTTCAAGAAAGGAGAGGGATAGAGGCCAATCCACAGGATCATGATCGACAAGGCCGAAGCGATGAACACTTCGCGGGGATGCAGATCACTCAGCGAATCCTTGACAGCCTTGCCGATCGGTCCGAGCATAGCCCGCTCGTAGTACCAGAGAAAATATGCCGCGCCGAAGATGACCCCGGTAACCGCGATCCCTCCGTACAGCCAATTGGACTTGAATGTTCCCAAGAGGATGAGGAACTCACCGACAAAACCATTGGTGCCTGGCAAGCCTATCGAGGCCAGCCCGATGAGCAAGAAAAAGCTTGCGAGCAAAGGGGTCTGTTTGGCCATGCCGCCGAACGAGCCCAATTGGGTGCTCTGTTGCCGCGAGTAGAGAAAGCCCGCGATAAAGAATAAACCCGCCGTACTGAATCCCAAGTTAATCATGGTGAGCAGGCTGCCTTGGAGTCCCTGATAGTTGAGGGCGAACAGGCCGATCACCACGAAGCCGAGGTGGCTGATGCTGCTGAATGCAAGGAGACGACGAAAGTCTTGCTGGATCAGCGCCATGATTGCCCCATAGAGAATTGCCGCCAAACCCAGCACCATGATGACCGTGATGACGGTCTGGCTTTTTGACGCTTCCGGGAGCAAGGGAATGCTAAAACGGATGAAGCCGAACGTCCCGAGTTTCAACCCGGCCAGCACCACTGCCATTCCAATCGGTCCTTCGAGGAGGGCGTCCGGGAGCCAGGTATGGAATGGAAACACCGGGGCCTTGAACGCGAAGCCGAGGAACAATAGCCAGAAAATGAGGATTTGTTGGCTGAGCGCGATGGGCACCGAGAGCAGCTCCAACAGGTCGAATGAATAGGTCGGTTCCACATGGCGAAGTGTGGCCCACTGGTGATAGTTGATGTCCAACAGGGCGATGCCCACCAACATGAAGACGCTGCCTAGCAAGGTATAGAGCACGTATTTCAGAGCCGCATAGTGCCGTTCCGCTCCTCCCCCCCAGAGCTTAATCAAAAAATAACTGGGGATGAGCATCAGTTCCCAAAAGACGAAGAAGAGGATCAAGTCGATAGAGAGAAAGACTCCCATCGTCGTAGTTTCCAGAGCGAGGAGCGCCATCATGTAGAGCTTCACTTGATGGCGGACGGTGTCCCACGAATAGATTACGATTAGGACCGTAAGGAATGCCGTGAGTCCGACGAAGAGCACACTGATCCCGTCAACCGCGAGGTGATAGCTGACCCCGAGAGCGGGAATCCACGGTACATGTTCGGAAAACTGCATGGCAGCCGATTCGGGAATGAATCGTAAGAGGACGAAGACGGAGAGGGCCAACTCCACGAGCGAAATCGCCAAGGCAGAGGTCCGAACCATATCCTCATCGTCGAACAGCCATAGGACGACAGCCCCGATGACGGGCAGAAACAGAATACAGGTGAGAATCGGAAATGTGGATGCCAGTTCTTCTAACATGCCAGCGTTCTACAGTTGGATGATGAATTGAATGACGACCGCGAGCAGGAATAGCCCTGCCACAATGATGGCGGCGTAATGATGCACCATCCCGCTCTGCAGCTGCCGCCACTGGCGGGCGACGAGATGGTTGCTGTATCCGATCACGTTGAGGGCGCCATAGATCATGTATTTTTCCATCCAGGTCGAACCGGCCGCGCCTAATTCAGCCACATGGGCGACGGCGCGTACGACGCCATCGATCACGGTGCGGTCAAACCAATCAAGCAGAAGCCCCAACTTCTTGGTCGGCTCTACCAATAACAGGTCATACAATTCATCGACGTAATACTTGTTCAGCAAGATCCTGTACAGTGCATGAACCTTGGCGGCCAGGCTATCCGGCGCGGATGGGTTCACGCTATAGAAATAATGGGCAAGCCCCCAGCCGAGAAACGCAATTCCTGTGGCAATCATCATGAGTGTGAGCACAAGTCCGGTGCTTACGTCATGTTCCCCTCCGATACCCACCACAGGTGTGAGGAATTGATGGAGCCAGCCGTGTTCAGGAGGAAAGCCCAGGAATCCCCCTACAATGGAGAGCACGCCCAACGCCATTAACGGAGCAACCATTACCATGGGAGATTCATGCACGTGTTCTTCGGTGTGATGGTCCATGCGAGATGTGCCATAAAAGGTCAGATAGGTCAGACGGAACATATAGAACGCGGTAAGGAATGCTCCCAGGGCCGCCATGCCGTACAGAAGATAGTGATGGTGCGTGAAGGCATGGGCGAGGATTTCGTCTTTGCTCCAGAAGCCTGCCAAGGGGGGAATGCCCGCAATGGCCACCGTACCAATGAGAAACAGTCGGTAGGTCCATGGGATTTTCGAGCTGAGGCCGCCCATCTTTCGAATGTCCTGCTCGCCAGAGAGCGCATGGATCACCGATCCGGCTGAAAGAAACAAGAGGGCCTTGAAGAACGCATGCGTCATGAGGTGGAAGATGGCCGCCGTATAGGCCCCGATCCCACACCCGAGGAACATGTATCCGAGCTGGCTCACCGTCGAATAGGCCAAGACGCGCTTGATGTCCGTTTGCACGAGGCCGATGGTGGCGGCAAACAAGGCCGTGAGGCCTCCGATGATCCCGACGATCGTCATGGCCGTTGGCGACAAATCGAAAATGGCATGGTTTCGCACGATCATATAGACCCCGGCGGTCACCATGGTCGCTGCATGGATGAGGGCGCTCACCGGTGTCGGACCCTCCATTGCATCGGGGAGCCAGGTGTAGAGCGGGATTTGGGCTGATTTGCCGACCGCGCCGACCAGTAAGCAGAGAGCAATCGCTGTGGCCATATCCGGCGAGAGTTGGCTGACCTGGGCAAAGACCTTCGTATAGTCGAACGTCTTGAAATTGATGAAGATAAGGAAGATGGCCAGGAGGAAGCCGGCATCGCCAATGCGGTTCACCACAAAGGCTTTCGACGCGGCCTTCGCAGCTGAGACCTTGTCGTAGTAGTAGCCGATCAACAGATAGGAACAGAGTCCCACCCCTTCCCACCCGATGAAGAGGACGACATAATTGTTCCCCATGACGAGGAGCAACATGGAGACCATGAAGAGATTCATGTAGGTGAAGAATCGTGTGAAGCCATCTTCCCCATGCATGTAGGCGACGGAATAGACGTGAATCAAGAACCCGACTCCCGTGATCACGAGCAGCATGATGCAGGTGAGAGGATCGACGAGATAGGCCAGATTGATGGTGAGGTCGCCGCCGAAGATCCATTGATAGGCAATGACTTCGTGCGGCGTACCGGTCCGTAGGATGTCGACAAATACGACGATCGTGCAGAGAAATGACAATCCCACCGACCCCCAGGCAAGCCGGTGTGCGACTTCATGGGAATACCGCCGGCCAGCGAGCCCGTTCAGGATTACGGCCAGCAAGGGGAATACTGGAATGAGTTTTATGAGTAGATCGGTCACATTACCACTTTAAGAGGTTCATCTCGTCCACGTTCGTAGAGATCTTTCCACGGAACACGACGATGATAATGGCCAATCCGATTGCCGCTTCCCCGGCCGCAATGGCGATGATGAACAGGGCAACCAGTTGCCCGGCCATTGATTCCAGGTAATAGGAAAAAGCCACGAGGTTGATGTTCGCCGCATTCAGCATGATCTCGACAGACATCAGTACGATAATGAAGTTCCGTCTGATCAAGACACCGAGCAAACCGGTGATAAAAAGTATGGCGCTGACGGCGACATATGCGCTTAGAGGGACCATAAACCTCGTGGCCCGTGAATGGTGACCTGCAAAACAAGACGGGGGGTCCTGTTGTCTCCGTCGAAGCTCTTATCCCTCACGTTTATCAGTGATCGTCTTAGGCGTTTTCGCCAGCACGATCGCTCCGATGATAGCGCCGAGGAGAAACACCCCGACAATTTCGAACTGCAGCAGATAATCACTGAACATCTTGATCCCGACCGCGTACGTATCCCCGTCCTGAAGAACCGCCACGGCAGGGGCATCGCCCTTTGCGCCACCGAAGGGTGAACGGATCAGGAGGGTCACCACGTAGAGGGATCCGAGGGCTGCAGGAGGCAGAAAGTAGAGGTATGAGGAGTGGAAATATCGATCGTCCGTTTTCAAGTTCAAGAGCATTAGAACGAAGAGGTAAAGGACGAGGATCGCACCGGCGTAAACAATCACCTGCACGGCCCAAAGGAACTCGGCGTTGAGGAGGATGAACAGTCCGGAGACATGGAGCAACAGGGCCAGGAGGGCCAGGCCGCAATGCACAGGATGCTTGAGCGCGACTGTTAAAACGGCCGCAGCAATACTGGCCAGTGCGAAATAGGTAAAAAAAACCAAAACCATCGATCAACTTAGCCCAGATGCTTGGGTGGTGGTTGGGTCGGCTTCAGCACCGATTGCGGGAAGTAATACCGATATTCCCGGCTTTCCTCAACGTTCTTTTCCTGATTATGCGCGTACAAGTATTTTTTCGCATCGTCGAGATGACGCTCGCCGATGTCATAGAGCCGCTTCTTGTCGAATAGCAACGTCCGTTTATCGTGGGTCGAATACTCGTACATTTTCGTCATGGCCAGCGCATTGACGGGACAGGCTTCGACACAGTAACCGCAAAAGACACATTTTGTAATGTCGATATAAAACTCGCTGGCGAATCGCTGAAACGGACGCACCGGGTCTTCCGAGCTGATGACCTTAATGCAGCGTGACGGACAGGCCGCCTCGCAGAGGTCACAGCCGACACAGCGTTCCTGGTGGTCGTCATAGCGTAGAAGCGCGAGTGCCCCCCGGTGAGTGTCGGGAAGAGTCCGTTGTTCCCGTGGATACTGGAAGGTGATGGGTTTGTGAAACATGTGTTTGAACGTGATCTTCATCGCGTCCCAGATCTCATAGAACAGCGCGGCTTGGAGGACTTGTTTTATCAATGTCGTCACGCGCATGTGCGTTTCCTGCTTCCTCTTAGGCCTTTTCGATCGTCACGCGGGTTTGCTTGAACGTGGGAACGCCGGTTGTCGGATCCACATGGACCGACATGAGGTCTTTCACCGGCGGCTCATTGAAATGCTCCGGGAAGAAACAGGTCTGCGGGGCGATGAATGGATCAGGCTGCACCGCCAATTGCATCGAACCGCGGTCCGACGTGAGGCGTACCGTCGTTCCCTCACCCACCGCGAGCCGTTCCATATCTTGGGGATTCATTCTGAGTCGACCGGTATTGGGGGCGATCTTGATAAGCCCAGGGGCTTCGGTGGACATCTTGCCGGAATGATACAGGACTTGACCCATCAGCAACGCGAAGGGCCGCTGGCTCTTCGCTCCTGAGGGAGCGGATGCTCGATAGCGTGCTGCCACATCAGTGGCATAGTCCTGTGAGAAATAACGATCCATTGTCGGCACAACCCTGCGTGGCTGTCCAAGGTTGTAGTATCCCGGAAGGAGCTTCATGATCTCGGCTTGAATATCATTCGAGGATTCATACTCCCATTGACAGCCCATCGCGTTGGCCAGCGCCGTCATGATGTGCCAATCCGGCAAACTCTCCCCGATGGGATCCATGGCTTCGCGGACGCGCAGGACGCGGCCTTCCAGGTTGGTAAAAGTACCGTCCTTTTCCGCAGAGGTACAAGCCGGCAGCACGGCATGGGCCATGCGCGCTGTTTCGGTCAGGAATGGATCCTGGACGACGAGGAACTCCAGTCGATCCAATGCGGCGCGGACTTCCATTGATGCGGGCAATGTAGCGAGCGGATTTTCCCCGATCACATAGAGGGCGCGAATCTGGCCGTTCCTACAACGATTGAGAATTTCGACGAGATTGGCGCCTGAGCCGGCGGCCGGGAGCGTCACGTCCCAGGCCTTGGCAAAGCGATCGCGGGCGGCTTGATCGTTGAAGGAGGCTTGACCAGGAAGGAATTCCGGCGCGACGCCCATATCCACGGCACCCTGCTCGTTCGGCTCTTCTGTGAGGGTATTCACCCCGCAGCCGGGCTGGCCCAACTTGCCGGTGATCCAGGCGAGGTCGATCAGCTTCAAGACATTGTGATACCCGTCGGGTTGGCGGACGATGCCTTCGGCGCAGAGGATGATGGATCGGGGCGCTTCGGCGAAGATCGCCGCGGTGTCTTTCAATGCCTCGACCGACATGCCGGTTTGCGCAGCCACCTGCTCCAA
>JBBRRM010000049.1:0-11528 GCA_038275915.1 Nitrospirales bacterium | reverse complement strand
ATTCAAGGCCTTGGAGTCCTGTGACGAATCGCGCTCAGCTCCCTTCGAAATCCTCTTCATTGACGACGGCAGCACGGACGGCAGCTCGGACGTGCTCGATCGGCTGGCCGCGGACTATCCGCAGGTGCGCGTCTTTCATTTCGATCGCAATTACGGACAATCATCGGCATTCGACGCAGGATTCAAACATTCGGCCGGCGATCTGGTCATCACGATCGACGGCGACCTCCAGAATGACCCCGCTGATATCGGCACGTTGCTTCCCCATGCAAAAACGTTCGATCTCGTGTGCGGGTGGCGGACAAACCGGCATGACAGCGTCGTGCGAACGCTGTCGTCGAGAATTGCCAACGCGGTGCGCAGCGCGGTCACGGGCGATCGGGTTCACGATACCGGTTGCTCGTTGAAGATCTTCCGCCGTGCCGTCGTGGACAAACTGCAACTTTTCAACGGCATGCATCGATTTTTCCCCGCGCTGGCGCTGATGCACGGCTTCACGGTCACCGAAGTGCCGGTGCGGCATTACCCGCGCGCGCATGGCCTGTCGAAATATGGTGTGGGCAACCGCCTCTTCAAAAGCCTATACGACCTGATCGCCGTGCGCTGGATGCAAGCCAGAGTGCTGCGGTATACATTCCGTGACAAGTGAGAGCGGGAAGGATAAGAGATGCGCGATACGCATGACTCCATGGACCGTGAGAATCGGCTACCTTGCGCGTCCCACGTGTCGCGCTCGTCTCGCCCGTCGCGCATGACGGTTCCATGATGACCATCACGAATGAATATATATGGCTCGCCATCGGATTTCTGGGCCAAGGGCTGTTTTTCGGCCGCTGGGTGATCCAATGGATTGCTTCTGAACGAAAGGCGGAGAGTCAGGTCCCGATCGCCTTTTGGTATATGAGCCTGATCGGTGGACTCATCACGCTGGCCTATGCGATCTATCGGAAAGATCCGGTTTTCATTGCCGGCCAGAGCATCGGTGCCGTGGTCTACATTCGCAACCTGATTCTCATCTCTCGTGCAAACCAGGCAAAACATCTCGCCAGCCCATCCTCTCCACAATCATGACTCTCCGGAATTCGCGACGTTCAGCCGATTCAATCACCACACGATCCTAACGCCCCTATGACCAATCCAGCTCGTTCGCATCAGGTACTCCTACTCCTGGCTCTTCTCGCGCTCTCGGGATTGCTATTCTTCCTAGGGCTCGGTGACATGGGCCTGACGGACCGTGACGAGGGACGGAATGCCGAAGCCGGGCGCGAAATGTTTGATTCGGGAGATCACCTGACGCCGACATTCAACGGTGAGCTGCGCGTTGCGAAACCGGTCTTTCTCTATTGGTTGATGGATTGGTCCTATCGCTTGTTCGGCGTCAACGAGTTCGCCGCCCGATTCCCTTCGGCTCTGTTCGGCGTGGGCTTGATCCTCATGCACTATTTCTTTCTCCTGCACCAGCGCGATCAGACTGTCGCCCTCTTCGGCAGCTTGATGCTGTTGCTCAATCTCGAAATCCTCGGACTCGGACGCATGGCGCTGACCGACAGTGTATTGATTTTTTTCACCACGGCATCATTGTATGGATTCTGGCTGGGACTGCACGGAAGAGGCGGCGTACGCCGGTGGATCTGGGCATTCTATATCGGTATGGCATTGGCCACCTTGACGAAGGGACCGGTCGGGTTCGCCCTGCCCCTCATCGTGGCGGCGCTCTATCTGACCTGGACGCGCCGGTGGCTGGACTATTGGCAGAAGGGGGTTCCCCTTGCGGGCATGCTGCTGTTCATTCTGCTGGCCGCGCCCTGGTATGCCGCCATGTTCCTCGTCCATGGCGAGGCCTATGCCTCGGGCGCCAAGGCCAACACCATCGGGCGATTCCTCAGTCCGATGGAGGGACATCATGGGACCATCTTCTTCTATCTCCCGGTCCTGCTCTTAGGCTTCTTTCCCTGGAGCGCGCTCCTTCCTGTTCCGCTCTATCGCACGCTCAAAGATTGGTACCTCATACGTCGGGGACGCACTCAGCCGGATCCCACTCCAGGGACGTCTGAACTCGACCTCTTTGCGGCACTATGGGTCGTGGGCGTCTTTGTGTTTTTCACCGCTTCCTCCACCCGCCTTCCCCACTATATCGGTCCGTTGTTTCCGGCCGCCGCACTGTTGACAGCCTCGTACTGGTCCCGATGCCTGCAAGACCCGACCACGAAAGGAATCCGAGGCTCCATTCACCTCATGATGGGCGTGGGCTATCTCCTGGCAATTGCTTTTGCCTGCCTCCCCACGCTCTATGCGACCTACGCCTCCAAAATGGTGCGGGAATTCCCGCTGGCCGGACAGGTCGGTCTCGGCAGCGGACCCTATCTGGCGGCGACCGTATTGTTATTCGGGATGGCGTTGGTGGGATATCTCGGTTTGAACGAAGAACGGCGAGGAGGGGCGTTCTGGGCAGCGGGAGCAACCTTGGCTGGTCTGGTTCTCATCGTCATCGTGATCGCCACTCCGCACATCAACCGATATGTGATCGCGCCCCCCCAGGAACTCGCCTATGCCGCGGGACTGAACCTAAGCCCCCAGGATCAATTCATCGCCTACGGAACCACGAGACCGTCGTTCGTATTTTATTCGAAACACAGGACGCTTTTCGTGCCTTTTGGCGAAGAGGACAAGATCAAGACGGCGCTGGCAGAGTCCAGACGATTGATGATCCTCCTGCCGGAGCGCGCGCAATCGAAGTTGCCGATAGAGGCGAGCGGGCTAGTCCCTATACTCAAACGCTACGGCTATGTGCTCCTGGCCAACCAGCCGATGGTGACAATTCCTGAAGGCGCAACCCCGCCTCCTCCGCCTACCATTCTCGGTCATTGAGGAGTTTGCTTCCATGACCCAGGGAGATTCCTGTTCGATCAATACCCGGGAAACCAGCCCGCTATCCTGCGGCTAGACGAGTGCCGCCAACGGGCCGTTCACTCTGTTACATCGGCACGATGCCTTTCAAGGCGAAGCTCGCCAGCAGCACCAACAGCATAGCCGCGACAAGCAGACTCTCCTCCGTTGCCGCCCATAACGCCCCATGCTGATCCGACTCAGGCGGACCATGCAGATTCTCCATCCAATGTGCGGCACAGACGGACAGCACGGCGGTCGTGACAAAAAGAGAGCCGGTCGTCATCCCTAACCCCAGTCCTATGAGACCACGAGTCAACGGTCCTGACAGCCAGCCCGGACACCATAACGGCTGAACCGTCCACAACACATGTCCTACGAGTCCCGCCATGGTGAGCAAAACCCCGCCCCAGAAGAGCTGGGGAAACGGCCAGGACTCTGACGGGAGATGCACGATCGTCCAGACGAGCGCGAGCGTCGCCACAAAGTAGGGCGTCATATGACGCACCGCCATTCCAGCCGATGAGCGCCATTCCCGCCAGGGATGGACGGCAATCAGTCCCGCAATACAGCCGAGAGCCGCGCCTCCCGCCACGTCTGTCAGATAATGAGACCCACGGACAATTCGACTGGCGGCAATGGCAACTGCCGCCGCGAAAATGGGCCATCGCGCTCGAGGAAATTTCGTGGCCAGGACGGTTGCGACCGCAAATGTTGCGGCCGCATGTCCGGACGGGAACGAGTCCCATCCGCTCCCCCCAGCCGGGGAGAACTCGAAGTTACCGGCATGCATGAACTTGGGACGGGGGCGTCCGATGGCATGTTTCAAAATATTGGCGCTCAACCCGACGAGACCGTGCGCGATGAGACTCTGCCAGCCGGCATCCTTCCACTGCGGAAGTTTTAATCCATACCCGACCGCCAGCAGCACGAGACTCAGGAGGACCAGAGATTCCCCCTTGCCGAGGCGATCACCGATATCGCTGAATTGAACCAGCCAAGAAGGGGATACCGACCCCACCGGGGAAGAGAGGGAGCGGACGAACCTGGTCAGCGGCACATCCCATTCGAACAACCCCACGAACGTCAGGATGAGCGCGCAAACGGAGAGGAGAACGGCTGCGATAGATGTGAAGCGTGAAGCGTGAAGCGTGAGGCGCGGGAGAACCATGGGAATTGGTCTACACGTTCAACGATTAACGGCGGTAGCAAGGTGCTCAAAAAGTCCAGCCTTCTCACCCGCCCAACCCTGGCGACTACTACACCGGCTCGCCCTGAGTCTGCCAGGACAGATTCTTCGCCCAGTGACGCGACTCATCCCAAGCAAGGCAGCAGTGTGCGAAGAGGTGAGGCGTACGCTTCGGTACGGTGAGTCTCTGAGCGCGGCGAGAACGCCACTGGCGACCTTTTTCAGCATCCTGCTAGGGCACCCAGTCGGCGAGAAAGACATTGAACTCACCGGGCGTCTTGGCAAGGCGATCCGATACCCAGACCAGGCTGGCGCCATTGGGTGAAAACATGGGGAAACTGTTGAATTGTCCATCGAATGTGAGCCGCTCGAGGCCTTGGCCGTCCTCACCGATCGCATAGAGATGAAAGCTGGGTCGGCCGCCGTCGCCTTTCGTTTCAATATTCGATGAAAAGATGATCCTCTTGCCATCGTGAAAATAGAAAGGTGAAAAATTCGACGCGCCGTTTGACGTAACCTGCCGCTTCCCGCTTCCGTCTGCATTCATCACGAAAATTTCAAGCTGTCCCGGTTCCACCAACCGCTGGGTGAGCAAGTCCTTGTACTTATCAATCTCAGCCTGATCGGTCGGATGAGACGCCCGGTAGACGATGCGTTTACTGTCCGGCGAGAAGAACGCCCCGCCGTCGTATCCGATCTCGTTCGTCAGCCGCCGGGACTTCGAGCCATCGAGATTCATGGTATAGAGATCCAGGTCCCCGTCTTTAACGGACGTCCAGACGATTGTCTTGCCATCCGGCGAGACAGTGGCTTCCGCATCGTACCCTGGCGTAGAGGTCAACCGCTGCATCTCCTGTCCATCGATGCGGACGGCATAGAGATCGTAGTCGTCCAAGGCCCAACGGTAGGCCCCGTCCCGCTTCGGCTTCGTCGGACAGTTCGGCCCCGACGCATGGGTCGACGAATACAGCACTCGGCGATCGCCCGGGAAAAAATAGCCGCACGTGGTAGCACCCATGCCGGTGCTCACCAGCCGAACGGTATCGCTTTCCAGATCCATGACATACATCTGATAACAGCCCAGCCCGGTGTCGGACGGTTTGAATGCGGCTGCATAGGTATCTTTCATCCAACTGTTTGTCGATTGGAAAATCAATTTGTTCCCGCTGAAGGAAAAGTAGGCCTCGGCGTTCTGCCGTCCCACCGTCAGCTGGCGAATATTCTTCAGATGCCGCTCGGCCTGATGCGCGGGAACCGTCCGAGCCTTCGATGCAGGGGCCTCTGCCTGTCCCGTCTGCTCACACAGCAATAGACAGACCAGTCCGATCGTACACCGCTTAACGAATGGGATTACTTGCATCGAGACGCACCTCCGTACGATCACTCGCGAGTGGCCACTCCCCGCGGGTCGCCACGGCTCCATCTTTGAACAATACGAAACTATTCCACCCGTAAAAAAAGAGCAGCCTCGCCACCTTCGTCACTGCCTGTGGCGTGGCTGCATACAACACCGTCACGACGCTACCTGGGCGATCAATCCGATGGCAATTGACGAGGAGGGCAAGCCCAGGCCCTTCGTAGGCTGAACCCCCTACGGTCACGCCACTACCGTTTAGGGCCGCACGCTCACCGCAGTGCCTGACCAGAATCGATTGAATTCCTGAACGGGATTCCGGGTCCCCCAATATTAACACCGAACCTTCCTCGGGCAACAGCCCATCCTGAGGCAGCGAGGCGATCACAGTTCGGTCGCCGATCGGTCTTTGACTCTCCTGGGCTTCGACGCGCGTGACCACATCCCGAAATGGCGAGGGATGGTCCGGCTCATCCGTAAACGCCGTTAGCACCGATCGCCGACGATCGGTGACATAGTGGGTGAGCACGGGCGCTAATGCCTGTCGGGCGATCCGTCGAAACGTCGTGAACTCAGGGTCGAGCTCAATTGACATCGGTCGCGCGGGCAGGACGATGGAGATTGTCTCGCGCAGCGAACGCAGCGGGACCGTCACAACATACTCACGGTCACCCTCCATGCGAATCAGCAGCTGAAGGGGAAGACGAAACGGCTTGTTCGATTGAACGATCGTGGCCTCCAACTGAAAGGGCTTCGCTGTCTCCCCCGCTACCGGCCGGGTGACAGCCTCCGACAGCGACAGGACCGGCGCTCCATCCTGTTCTACCCATTGCACGAAAAACCATCGGAGGTCCTGGCGGCTCTTTTCTGCAAAGACCCGCTCAAGATCGCCCCATTCCGCATGCCTGCCACGATATTGCGCGACCAAGCTCTTAAGTGCTCGCCAGAAGGTCTCGTCACCCACCTGCTGACGCAGGAGGTGAAACAACATGGCGGCCTTTTGATAGCCGATGGCATTATCGTGCTCATCCTGTTTTTGCGTGAATTGGCCGACCGGATAGTCCCGCTCCGGCGTCACATGCAGGCTATAGCCCTGTACCATCAGACGGCGTTGCTCCCGCGCCTGCGCGTGATCTCCCATCAGCTCATGCCAGTAATAATTGGCCAGGTAAGTCGTCAAACCTTCCACCCAATTACCGCGATCGACACGATTGAAAACCGCATTGCCGATCCACGAATGCACGATCTCGTGGCCAAGCGCATAGGGTTGTACATAATGCCGTTTGATGATGCCGCTCCCCAGCAGAGTGAAGGAGGGCATACCAAGCCCGCTCGCAAAAAAATTCTCCACCACGGCGAACTTCTCAAATGGATAGGGCCCTAGTAGTGGGATATAGGCCTCCAGGTAGCGTGCGGTGGCATCGAGATATTCTTCGGCCAAATGGGCATCTTCGGGAAATAGATAGGTCGAAAGCTGAATCTTTTGACCAGTCTTGGCCGTCCAGTCACGAAATATAGTGACAAACCTATTCGCCACGAGCGTAACCGCCTCGCTCGGCTGCGTCACGACCCACTCCGTCGTCACCATCCTATCGTTGAGACAAAGCTCAGCGGGACAGGCACGCGATTCGCCGGCCTTCCCTTGGGTTACTGCGGTCCACCCTGTTGGCACGGCGATCAGCAGCGTATAGGTGCTGAGTGATTCCGGGATATCGGGATACCAGCGGCTCTCACTGCTGACATAGACGCCTTCCGGTCCGATATGTCCGGCGGTCTCGCTGGGCGTGACAAAACGAAGATGGCGAGGATCTCGCGGCGGATCATTCATGACGCCATGGTAGTGAACATCCAGCCTCATCAGTCCGGAAGCCCCGACCTGCGAGGGAATGCTGACCTCCTGGACCGACTCCGGGGCGGAGCCATGCTCGAGTTCAAACGGTACATCCTGAATCGAGCCCTCCGTCCCGGCCGATTCTTGCACGAGTGTAATGCGGTCGATCTGAAGGGTGGATGCGAGAGAAAAACGAATCGGGGTCTGCGGATACGGCACCTCAAGGGTCAACCGGTCCTTTGCGATGAGTACATGTTGTTCGGGAAGGATCTGTATGAATAAATCGTGATGTCGAATGACGATTCGCGGAACGGCTGGGTCGGCCGCGCAGGCTAGATCGAGAGTTCCCTGACTGAAGAGCGCGAGGAGAATGAGAAAGGGTGAGAAAAGTATCCTGCTTCCGACTGGCATCGGAAGGGTTTTAGCATTCGCGACAGACGAGCACAAGCTGGATAGATATCAGCAATTGCTCCAGGTCGATCGGCTTCCCGATGACTTCTTGCGGTCCCAAGACCCAGGCTTCATCGAGGCGCTCCTCGTCATGACTCCCGGTAATAATGATAACCCCGCCGTTGTATTCTCTTTGTCGGAGTTGCCGGAGGACCTCGACGCCGTCCATGCCGGGCATGATCAGGTCAAGGAGGATCAAATCGGGCGGCGCTTGCTCCACCATCGAGAGAGCCTCAGTGCCGTCTTTCACGCCGAGGACCCGATAACCGCGGAGAGTGAGAAACTGGACGAGGAGGTCACGGACCAACGGCTCGTCGTCGACGACGAGGATCGTCTCCCCCATATCCGCCACGGCTGCATTGTCTGCCAGACCCGGCAGAGTGGAAACGGATTTGACCGGAAGTTGCACCACTCGATTGACAGACTCGACCAATACATCGAGCGACAGGCCTTTACGAATAAAATCGGTGACACGCAACCCCCGTGCTTGATTTTCCTGCACTTCGGTCGCTCCGCCCCCTAGAATGATCACCGGCGCATGAGGGTTGTATGCGCGGATTTCTTTGAGGACGGTGAGACCGTCCATTTCAGGCATACGAAGATCTAGAATGGTAACACGCGGGGCGTGCCGGCGGAAGAGGGTCAAGCCTTCGATCCCGCTCGTTGCCGACAGCACCTGATACCCGTGCCGGGTGAACACGGACTGGATCAGCTCGCAGTTCATGCGGTCGTCGTCGATAACCAGAATCTTAATCATACCTCAGCCCCACCTACGGGAATGCGTGGCGCGTCACGACCTCATCATTCGAAGCTCAGACTAACACAAGCACGGCTGGTCGAAAAGAAAATGAAGGGATCGCACTGAGACATGCACAATGCTCACAATGGGGCCTTCTCACCAGCCCGCGTTGAGTCACTTCTCAGCCTACACTCACCTTTCCAATAGCATCCCGGACCCTGTAACATTGTGTTAGGTGTAGGACTGCGCCGATGTCCCGAGAAGCGCGTCTACGAAGGCGTCGCTCTGAAAATCCTGTAGATCTTCGACGGACTCTCCAACTCCGATCAGCCTCACGGGCAACTTCAATTCCTCCGTAATTGCGATGACGATCCCTCCGCGAGCGGTGCCGTCGAGCTTCGTCATAACCAAGCCGGTGACACCAACCACCTCATGAAATTGACGGGCTTGGGACAGCGCGTTCTGCCCGACCGTGGCGTCCAACACAAGGAGGACTTCGTGTGGCGCACCAGGACATTCCTGCGCGATGATCCGCGTGATTTTGCGGAGTTCGTCCATCAGATTCGATTTCGTGTGCAGCCGACCGGCTGTATCAATCAATACCACGTCTACCTGCCGTGCTTTCGCAGCAGCAATCCCATCGAATGCTACGGCGGCAGGATCGGCTCCATGGCGATGACGGATCACGTCTACGCCGACTCGGTCGGCCCAGACTTGCAGCTGATCAATCGCCGCCGCGCGAAATGTATCAGCCGCCACCAGCAGCGGCACCTTCCCTGCCTGCACAAGTCGTTGCGCGATTTTGGCAATCGTGGTCGTCTTACCCACGCCGTTCACCCCCACAACCAGGATAACGAACGGCTTTGGACCGTTCGCGATCAGAGACTCCAACGACCGTCCTTGTACAGGCGTCAACACGTCGAGCAACGTGTCCCGCAATACGGAATGAACTCGACCGGATTGTGAGGCATCGGTCCCTTGAAGCTGTTTCTTGAGTCGATCCATCACGCGATCGACGACGCGGGCACCGAGGTCGGAGGCAATGAGGGCTTCTTCGAATTCCTCTAACAGAACAGGATCTGCCGCTCGGCCAAGCAACCGATCCAGTGACCCGCGAACCACATCGCGTGTTTTAGTGAGCCCGTCGCTGAGTCGCTGCAGCCATCCCATAAATCTAATCGTGAGGCGTGCCGTGTAACGCGTGCCGCGTTCGATTCATTCGTTTCGGCAATCGTGCGAGCGTCCGCAAGATCATCCGCTCACGACGATGCATCCGGCGCGCCTCTTTCTCACTCTGCTCATGATCGTAGCCGCACAAATGCAGAATGCCGTGGATCAAGAGCACTATCAGCTCCTCTTCCAACGATCGTTGGCCCTGTTTGGCTTGACGGACTGCCGTCGGCACGGCAATTACGACATCACCAAGTAGACCTGTGGAGGAGTTGGGCGCCTCCCGCATGGCAAAGGCCAGCACATCGGTCGTACGATCCTTACCCCGATACCGCCGATTGAGCCCGCGCATCCGCTGATCGCCCACGAACATGATGCCCAGCTCAGCCGAGGCTTCCCCGACATCGCGAAGAATCGCTCTTGCCAGTCGATCCAAGCGCGCCTGGTCAAACGTAACTCGTCGAACTTGACTCTGCATGTGGACCGGCATTAATGCGACTGACCCCAAGGGTCCTTAAGCGGTGAGGAAGGGGTGGCAGACTTCGGTTGCTTATTATGCAGCACCGGCGATATTCGACGACCCGGCGTGCCGGATGAGGAACCGGAAGACTGAGTGGGATTCTGATGCTGATCGTAGGCTTTGATAATGTCCTGCACCAACTTGTGACGGACCACATCGCGCTCGTCAAAATAGACGAACTCGATGCCTTCGACGTCGCGCAGAATTTCTCTTACTTCGATCAGGCCGGAGACCCGTTCGGGCGGCAGATCCACCTGCGTAATATCACCGGTGACGACCACCTTGGAATGGAACCCGAGTCGCGTGAGGAACATCTTCATTTGTTCCGCCGTCGCATTTTGCGCTTCGTCGAGAATGACGAACGAATCGTTCAAAGTGCGGCCTCGCATAAATCCAAGCGGCGCAATTTCAATATCGCCCCGTTCGATTGCGCGCGCAGCCCGTTCCATATCCATCATGTCAAATAAGGCGTCATAGAGAGGACGAAGATAGGGATTGACCTTGGCATACATATCGCCTGGCAGAAAACCGATCTTCTCCCCCGCTTCAACAGCGGGCCGCGCGAGAATGATGCGGCTCACTTCTTTCTTCATTAACGCACTCACCGCCATCGCCATCGCCAGGTAGGTCTTACCAGTCCCGGCTGGGCCAATTCCAATCACGATGTCGTGCGTCTCAATGGCTTCGATGTAGGCTTTTTGCGTGGGCGTTTTTGGCGCGACGAAGCGTTTCTTGGTGACGATGGCTGCGGAGCTGGATAGTAATTCCTTGATCGGTGTCTCGGGGCTCTGCCGGAGCGCGCTCAAGGCGTGGGTAATGTCATCTGGCTGGAGCACCATGCCGTCGTTCGCGAGAGTGGCGAGTTCCGTGAGGATACGTTCCGCGTGGCGCGTGGCGTCTGGCGTCCCGTCGAGAGTGAGTTCTTCCCCGCGCGCTGAGAGACGCACGCCGAGGTCTTCTTCGATCAGCTTGAGGTGCCGGTCGTGATGACCGAACAGAACGGCGGTATTGGTACCTTCTCGTAGTTTAAGTTTCTTCACGCAGGTTTGGCTAAGAATACTCCTTGTTGAGGGGGTATTCTAACAACAATCGGTAGCGCTGACAAGAAAAGGAAAGAGCAGACGGACAGTGGGTCGATTTACGAGGCTGGAGAAGGCTTGAGAGAGACGTCGAATTCCTGCGAGGCCCATCCTTGATGGTCGTCCTTGACCAACACTTTTACCCTATAGACTCCCGCCGAGGCGGTAGGAGCTTCCCATTGAATCCGTCCCGTTTTTTCATCGATAGTCATGCCGACCGGAGCCGATTCGAGCGCGAAGGTAAGGGGATCATTCTCGGGATCCATCGCCGATGCGACGTAGCCGAATTGTCCCTGTGCCAGGACTCCCT